>JBQTJZ010000023.1:0-11241 GCA_052386615.1 Methylophilaceae bacterium | reverse complement strand
ATTGATGCTGCTTGACCCATACAGTAGGTCACAACATCTGGTTTAATAAATTGCATGGTATCGTAAATCGCCATACCAGCAGTCACTGAACCACCTGGTGAGTTAATGTAAAGATGAATATCTTTATCTGGATTTTCCGCTTCTAAAAACAATAATTGTGCAACAATCAAGTTAGCGGTCATATCATTGACTGGGCCCACCAAAAAAATGACACGCTCTTTAAGTAAACGTGAGTAAATATCATAAGAACGCTCACCACGCCCACTTTGCTCGATCACCATGGGAATATAACCCAAGCCTTGCGTTTCTTGCATTTCGTTTACACCAGTTAAATTTTCACGCATGCTCACTACCTTTTTAGCTTGCCATCAATTCATCAAATTTGATTTTTTTGGCACTCACTTTTGATTTTTCTAATACCCACGCGACCACATTATCTTCTGTTGCCAATGCTGCTGGCTCATCCAAGCGCTTTACATCTGCATAATACCAGTTGACCAATTCAGCAGGTTGCTCATAACTTTGCGCAAACATGTCTACCACCGCGCGCACTTGGTCTGCATTGGCTTGCAAGTTATTCGCGTTGACCACCTCCGATAAAATCAGGCGTAGCGCAGTACCGCGCTTTGCTTGCTCTTCGAACATCGAAGGTTCTAATTGAATAGCTTTAGGATCCATGCCGCGTTGCTGTAAGTTTTGCGCAGTCATTTGCATCATACGGTTAATTTCCACATTAACAAGCGAGCTTGGCACATCAAGTTTAGCCACGCCAACTAGGCCCTGAAATACCTGTTCTTTCACCTTTGCTTTGACACGTTTCTCAACTTCTTGTTCTAAACTCAATTTGATTTCAGCGCGCATTTTTTTTACGTCACCGTCTTCCACGCCCAACGCTTTGGCGAATGCTTGATCTATTTTTGGATAGATGGGCTCAGACACCGTGTGATAGACCACTTCATAACGAACAGTCTTACCAGCGAGTTGCGCTGGCTGGTGATCTGCAGGATACGCGATATCAAACTGCTTGCTGCTGCCGGCCTTGCCGCCAGCCAACTGTTCATCAAACGATGCAATACGACCGGGCTCACCTAGTACCATATCCATGCCTTTATCGTCCGTACTTTCCACCTGCTTACCATCCATCGAGGCCGTTAAATTGATATGAATACGGTCTCCTGTTTTTGCATTACGCTTAACCGGTGTATAACTCACTCGTTGTTTGACTAACACATCTAAAGTTTTTTCAATATCTGCTTCTGCGATGTCGAGTGTAGGTTTTTCGATTTTAATCTTAGTTAAATCCCCGAGCTTTACTTCCGGAAACACCTCAAAAGTTGCGGTGTACTCAAACTCAGTTGCCGCTTCGGCAAAAGGCTTATGTTCAATATTGGGGAAGCCAGCAACCCGCAATTTTTTTTCTTCAACAGCAGCGCCAAAACTAGTTTCAACCGCTTTGGAATACACTTCGTCGCGTACCTGGTCACCATAGTGCTGATTTACCAAGCCGATAGGTGCTTTGCCTGGGCGAAAACCGGCAAATTTTGCCGTGCGAGAAATCTGCGATAATCGCTGTTTAATTTGACCCTCTAATGGCGCCAACGGCACCTTAATAGTCA
The DNA here is from genome assembly GCA_052386615.1 of Methylophilaceae bacterium. Lineage (GTDB taxonomy): Bacteria > Pseudomonadota > Gammaproteobacteria > Burkholderiales > Methylophilaceae > JBQTJZ01. Next base: position 9,625 of record JBQTJZ010000023.1, on the reverse strand, counting down.
TACGACGCTCTAAATTACTAATTGTTTCAACCGATAGTGCCATGCTGCAATCCCGTAAAATAATTGTTTATAACGAACCATTAATAGTTAATGGTGCGAAAGGAGAGACTCGAACTCTCACGCCCTGCGGCGCTGGAACCTAAATCCAGTGCGTCTACCAATTCCGCCACTCTCGCATGTGTTCACCCGCCAACAAGGCTACGCTAACACTAAAGGCGGTATTGTATCTCAAATGTATTCATCACGAAAAGATTAATCTAAAAAGTCATTGCTTATCAGATAATCAGGCACCCATTCAATCAAGTTAGCTTAAAATAGCACTAAATGTCGCTCAAAGCATTGACAGTGAAGAGGGCTAACTGCAAGATGCAGGTTACAGAACAACCTAAGATTAGAATTTATGCAAAACACGCAAACGCCTGCTGAAAATAACATGTTGCGCTCAGAGCTAGAGCTACTCATGAAAGAACGCGAAACGCTGTTGATTATTGCCGGTGCCGCCACCGGTTTAATCGCAGAGCTTAACACGACCGACTTACCTATTCGTACCGTGGAAGCGGCTGATTTGCTAGCCACTACGATTAATCGACTCTCGGAAGAAACTTTACAGGATGCGCTTCATTCAGTCCATGCAACCATAGAGAATTAGCGCAACTTTTAGTTTAGCGCCGCGTGCGCTTTGGCTATTATCAATTCATCATGCACCCTCAAAGAAATCTCGTCTCGTTCCTGCTCTGCTGCTGCCTATTTGCTTGTGCGACAGAGCAATACCAAGCCAAGCCTTTAAGCGCCCCTCAAATAACCGCTAAGATTCTCGCTAAAGATCCTCTGAGTAGTGACTTTCAGAAACACTTAATTAAACAGGGCTATAAGGCCGAAGATTTGCCACTGAAAATTTGGGGGTTAGATGAGCTCACTTTATGTGCGCTTTATTTTCATAGCAAGCTTGACATAGCTAAAGCGCAACTTGGATTAGCCAACGCCGCGATTGAAACAGCCACGATAAGAGAAAATCCAATACTTAACGGCAGCATCGCCCGTAGCAATTTGGCAAACGATGATAAACGTCCTTGGGCTTATGGTCTGAATGTAGAAATTCCTATTGTGACGAGCAATAAACGTGAAATCAAAATAGAGGAAGCACAAAAACTGGCTGAAGTTGCGCGCATGGATGTTGCCGATACCGCTTGGCAATTGCGTAGCCAGCTTGCTAACAATCTAATTGAATATCATCAGAATAGCGCCCAAATACAATTACTGCAAAACGAACTAGCGATACAAAACGAGATTATCGGCATGTTGCAAAAACGCTTGGACAGCGGGCTAGCCTCTAGTACCGAGCTAAACACGGCACAACTATTAACCCTTAAAACACAGTCATTACTTCATTATGAACGTGCCAAAACTACAGAAATTAGTGCGAAATTAGCGAGCGGCCTTGGATTAACTCCCCAGAAATTTGAGCAATTGTCGATAAAGCCACTGAATATGGAAGACGCCTTGGAGCAACAATCCGCTTTACTCGATAAGCCGCTACAATCAAAAACCTTACAAGAAAAAGCGTTGTTAAATCGTATTGATATTCGTCGTAGCATAGCTAAATACGCGGCGGCAGAGGCAAAAATTAAGTTAGAAGTGGCTAAACAAACGCCTGATATTTCTCTCAACCCGGGATTCATATTTGAGTTTGGCGATAAAATTTGGTCGCTAGGCTTTTCTAGCCTGATCAATTTGCTGAATAAAAATTCAGCTTTGATTCATGAAGCCAAACAATTACGTGCCATAGAAGGTGCGCAATTTGAACATCTACAAGCGCAAATCATCGCCGAGCTAAGTCAAGTATACGTGCGTTACGAAACCGCACGGCAAACGCTGAATCAGGCGAAACTGCAAGCGACTACACAATCAAAACTTATGCAAAAAATGCAAAAACAGTTTGATGCTGGGCTCACCGATCGACTCGCGCTTAAGCAAACCTCGTTGAGCAATATAGTTGCCGAGCAACAGGTAATTGCAGCGCAATTTAACCTATTAAATATTGCCAATGAAATTGAAGATGTGTTACAAACGCCTCTCTATAGCAACTTTGCGATGCCTTAAATAGAAGATACTAAAAGCGGAAATATGATGAACAAAAAACTCGCCATTATTATTGGTCTGCAAGCGCTATTGATTGTCATGTTGTTTTGGATGCTCATTTTTTATGGGAAAGATGAATATGAGGACTTTCGTGCCGAACAAGAAGAAGAAATCGAAGGCCCAAACCACGTCAGCGAGAAGGCAGGTGTTAGTACTGTCAGCTTATCGCCCGCCGTGCAAAAAAACAGTGGTATTACTACTACCAAAGTGAGCCCGATGCTATTCAAAGGTGAAATTAAAAGCTTTGGTAACGTGATTTCGATGGATTCTCTGATTGAAGCAAAAGCAAAATTTTTAAATCTTAGCGCTGAGCTTACTAGCGTTCGAGCCAGTAGCCATGAAAAGATAAAGCAATATCAACGGCTTACATTGCTTAATACCGATGATAAAAACGTCTCTGACCGTGCAGTACAAGAAGCACAAGCTTTAGTGAATGCGGATGAAGCTAAAATAGCCAGTTTAGCCTTGCAGATTAAAAATTTACAAACCAGTATGAAATTGCAATGGGGAGAGGCGTTGGCAAAACTAGCCTTACCCGATAAATTGCCAGCACATTTAGAGAAATTACTCAATCGGACTAATGTATTACTACAAGTAACGCTCCCTATCAACACCCCTACCCCTAATCTTGGCGACACCATCAAAATCACGCCACTTAACGAAGTGATTACACCGATTAAAGCACAGTACGTTTCGCCTGCCGCACAAGCAGACAGCAATGGCATTGGAAAAACGTTTTACTATAGTGCTCCGGCTGAGCTACTACGTATTGGGATGCGTGTTAATGTCGAAGTGACAACAGCCGCTAACGAAAATGCAAATGGAGTCGTCATTCCCAGTAGTGCCGTCGTTTGGTACGCCGGTATACCATGGGCTTATTTCAAACAGGCATCCGGCACAAAGGAATTGGATGAATTCGTGCGTAAACCCATTTCTGCAGATACCGAAGTAGATACTGGCTGGTTCAATCAAGGCCTAAGTGTAGAGAACGAAGTGGTGGTCAGTGGTGCGCAACTATTACTTTCTGAGGAATTCAAATATTTGATCAAAAATGAAAATGAAGACTAGCATACCTAGCATGATATATCGCAGCCAAAACAAGGCCGCCCATTGAAATCGCAACTAAAACTAAAAGTAGAGATTAGCGCGCTATGATGTCGGCGATTGTACGTTTCTCCATACGCTTTTATGGTGTCATTATTGGCTTGGCCAGCTTAGTGGTGTTATATGGTCTGTACAGCCTCACTCGCAGTAATTTAGATGTTTTTCCTGAATTCTCGCCCACCCAGATCATTATTCAAACAGAGTCCCCAGGCCTCTCTGCCGAATTGGTAGAAAGTTTGGTCAGTCAGCCGATTGAAACCGCAATTGCAGGCGCCGTGGGGGTGGCAGACATGCGATCTCAGTCTATCCCTGGGCTGTCTGTTGTCACCGTTATTTTTGATGAGAAGACGGATATCTATCGCAATCGGCAAGTCGTTGCCGAACGTTTAAGCACGCTCAGTAACCAGATTCCTAAAGGCATTACCCCCAACATCACGCCACTCACCTCATCCGCCAGTACTGTTCTAGGCTTTGGGGTCGCCTCACAAAAACGTAACCTGATGGATTTACGCACAATTGTCGATTGGACCATCGTTCCCCATTTGCTGGCGATACCGGGGGTCGCTGATGTGAATGTGTTTGGCGGTGAGGTGCGTCAATTCCAGGTACAGATTGATCCCGCCAAGTTAGTGCGCTATCAGCTCAATATTAATGATGTGGTGATTGCAGCACAAAAAGCCACCGGTGTAAGCGGTGCCGGCTATATTCAAAATAGCAACCAGCGCATTATTGTGAACACGCAAGGACAAGCCACCACGCCGGAAATGCTGGCAAAAGCCACCTTACTCCATAAAAATGACCACACAATTAGACTGGGCGATATAGGGCGCGTAGTAGAAGGGGCAGCGCCCTCCATCAGCGCCGCCGCCATCAATGAGGAAACGGGTATTTATCTATCGGTACAAGGTCAGCTTGGCGCCAATACACATGCGGTTACCCAGGCTATTGAATCTGGGCTACGAGAGCTTAAACCGACACTTGAACGTGAACAAATTGTTTTACACGAAGGTTTATTTCGTCCTGCCAATTTTATTGAGACTGCGATTGATGGCGTGCGCACCGATATTCTTATTGGCTCAATTCTAGTGATTACCATTTTATTCTTATTTTTGTTTAATGTTCGTACCGCATTTATCTCAGCTACCGCTATTCCACTCTCCCTACTTTCTGCCATCGTAGTGTTAAGTTATTTTGATATTGGTCTGAATATTATGGTATTGGGCGGTCTTGCCATTGCATTAGGTGAAGTAGTAGACGATGCAATTATTGATACTGAAAATATCTTTAGACGCTTACGTGAAAACCGTTTACTGGAAAAACCACACTCTATTTTCCAAGTGGTATTTAACGCATCAATGGAAGTACGCAGCTCGGTAGTTTATGCCACCATTATTGTTGCGCTGGTATTTATGCCTTTGCTTACCCTAAGTGGTGTTGCTGGCAAACTGTTCGCTCCATTAGGTCTGGCCTACATTGCAGCGATTATGGCATCCTTAGTGGTTGCACTCACCGTTACGCCTGCCTTGTGTTATGTAATGCTGGGGCAAGCTAAGCTAGACGCTGAAGATTCACCCATTATCAAAGCAATTAAAAAAAGCTATGTCAAATTGCTGTATCAAATTGAGCGCCACTACAAATGGGTACTAAGTGTCAGTTTTATCTTGATCATTCTGGGTTTAGGCATTTTGCCTCTGTTCAAAAGCCAGTTTATCCCAGCTCTGCACGAAGGGCATTTTATTATGCACATGACAGCAGTACCTGGCACCTCAGAACAAGAATCTCTACGACTTGGTAAACAGGTTTCGAAAGTCTTACGCAAAATTGAAGGCGTTAAATCTGTTACACAGTGGGTTGGCCGTGCACCGAATGGCGCAGACACCTTTGGTACACATTACAGCGAATTTGAAATCGAGATTGGCACATTGTCGGGTGAGGAACAAAATCGTATTCTGGCAGATATTCGCGAAGAGTTAGCCGGCGAAACTGAAGATCAAGATGGCGATGGAGTAGCAGAAATTGGCTTTGTCGGAGTTAACTTTGCCATTAATACTTTTCTTACCGAGCGCATTGAGGAAACCATTTCAGGCTACGCGGCTTCTACTGTGATTAACATTTTTGGCAGTGATTTAGATGCGCTGGATCGCGATGCACAAAATATTGCCGGGCTGGTTGCCACTATCGATGGTGCGCAGGACGTGCTAGTACAATCCCCTCCCGGCACACCACAAGCTGTTATCAGGCTACGTCCAGACAAGCTGGCCGCGTGGGGGTTGCAATCCGTAGAAGTCTTGGGCACCTTGCGTGCAGCTTATGAAAGTGTGCCTATTGCGCAAATTTATCTGGGCAGTCGCGTCATTGGCCTAAGTGTCGTATTAGATGAAGAGGCACGCGATGATCTAGGGGATATTGGCAATATCCCATTATTTAATCCAGAAGGCAGGTTGCTACACTTAAAAGATATTGCCTTTATCAATCAGGAAAATGGGCGCTCTAAGATTTTGCATGCAGGCGCAAAACGTATTCAAACTGTCACCGCGAACGTAGAAGGTCGCGATGTAGAAAGTTTTAACGACGAGATTGAACAACGAATCAAAAGTGATGTTCAATTAAATGCAGGCAATTACTTAGAATTCACCGGCGAAGCCGAAGCGAACGCACAATCACGAGAAGATCTACTCGTGCACTCATTACTCGCTGGCGTGGCTATTTTCTTAATGCTCTATATCGCATTTGGGCGCTTACGCAACTTGTTACTCACCTTCGCCAACCTGCCCTTTGCCTTAATTGGCGGCGTCTTGGCAGCCTTGTTTACCGGAGGATGGATATCACTGGGCTCATTAGTCGGCTTTGTCACGCTGTTTGGCATTACTCTGCGCAACTCCATCATGATGGTTTCCCATTTTCAGCACCTAATTGACGAGGAAAATTGTATTTGGAATCTAGAAACCTGTATTCGCGGTGCAAGCGAGCGATTGCCGTCGATATTGATGACAGCTTTAGTTACCGCGCTAGGCTTGCTTCCGCTGGCAGCAGGAAGTGGTCAGCCAGGACGTGAAATTGAAGGCCCAATGGCAACGATTATTGTAGGGGGGTTAGTGACTTCGACTGTGCTGAATTTATTGATTTTACCCACAATCATGTTGCACTTTGGGCGATTTGAAAAACAACAGTTTGATTAATCGTACTTAATATACTTGAAGCGTACATCGTCGTTCGGCGTACCTTGCAGTGCACCACCTTCTGATTTAGGTTGCCAAGCAATCACTTGTTCGATTTTTTTTGCCAGTTCAAAATCTTTATCGGTAATGCCTTTTGCATCGTGTGTGCAAAGTTTCACAATCACAAAGGCATAAGAAACGGTTAAATCAGGATGATGCCAGGCTGCCTCAGCCAAATGTCCCACGGTATTCACCACCATCAGCGTGGCTTTCCAGCCACTAGTTTTATATTTACGACGTATCCAGCCATTCTCCAAAAACCAGTGAGGAAGCTCTTTTGTTAACTTCTCGATGATTTCAGTTTCAGCATAAACGTGTGCAGACATGATAGTTTCCTAGTGTAATGCAGAGCCAATTCTAGCAAGCACCGCAACATTAACGCCTTCGGCAAAATACGCGTAATCTGTCTTTTTAAGCATCCATAGGTTAAACGTTTTATTCGCAACAAAGTTGCTAAACGCTTTATCTAGCACACCTGTATCAATCATTTTGCTAATGCTAAGTTCGGCTGCTGACGGTTTATCCGCCTTTAACAATATCAACTGTTGCGCATTTACTCTTTGCGCAAGCCACGCGGCAATACTATCCGAAGTCACCTCCCAACTTTGCGGGATAGTGTCATCTGCCAGCACCATTTGACTAGGCAGCCAGACCATACAGCGATGTTGCCAAGTTCTTTCATCGATCTCTAGTTCAGTCCTTGCAGTAGCCAATAGTGTATTCATCCCTACAAGCAATAGTCCAAACTGATCCATGGCCAAAACCGCTAACTTGTGGGCGCAAGCATCTTCTATTTTAGATAGCTTTTGTGCCTCTCGCACCGTATTCGCAAACAAACCCCCTCCCGGCACGATAATCATATTACCATCGTTAAATTTCGCAAAAAGTGCCAGCCATTGCTCAAGCTCTGCTGAGCCTAACAAACTGCCGCCAATTTTTACAACCCACATGGATTTTCCCTGAATATTTTCCATGGCAGAACTGATAATTCCTTTTGGCTCAATCAATTAAGTCAAATTGTGTTGACAAGCCACTCCCCAACGTTTTTATAGTTTTTTATGCTTCTTCATAGCTAAGACCCTTTTCAGAATCTCATAAAATGTTTCATGATTGCCATTATGCTAGAGGCCTTATCTAACGTTTCGACATACTCTTTTTGTGCTTCTGAATCGGCAACTATACCACCACCCACGCAAAAAATTAATACTTTTTTAGCGATAATCGCAGTACGGATGGCAATGCTAGTATCCATATTTCCATCGAAGCCGATATAGCCAATCGCACCGCAATAAATGCCACGCCGATGCGGCTCAAGCTCATCGATAATCTGCATAGCCCGCACCTTAGGCGCGCCTGTAATAGACCCTCCTGGAAAACATCCCTTAAGCAAATCGATGGCTGTCGCCTGTTCTTTAAGTTGGCCCGTGATAATACTCACCAAATGATGCACATTGGCAAAGCTTTGCAATTGGAACAGCTTTTCAACTTTTACACTGCCCGTTCTACAATTCTTGCCAATGTCGTTTCTGAGTAAATCAACAATCATCAAGTTTTCTGCGCGATCTTTTAGGCTTGTTTGTAAAGCTTCCCTGTTTGCCAAGTCTCGCGCCATGTATTTCGAGCGTGGTCGCGTGCCTTTAATGGGTCGGGTTTCCACATGATTGCCGCTGGTTTGAATAAAGCGTTCAGGTGAATTAGAAAGCACCTGAAAACATTCTTTTTCATTCAATGGTAACTGCATATAAGCCATGAAAGGTGCTGGGCTTATTTGCCGTAATTTTTGATAGGCAAGCCAGCTATCGCCCTCTACCTGAGCAGAGAATCGCTGCGCTAAATTCACTTGGTAGCAATCCCCAGCTTCAATATAACTTTGTACCTGTGCGAAAGCTTTGCGGTAGCTGGTCTTAGTAAAATTTGATTGGATGGTTGATGTGACTTCGAAACAACGCTTAGCTAAAGCACATGGGGCATCGAATAGTGCTTGTAATGCCCGCCACTGCTTGCGTGTTTCCTCTGAAAAGCCATGTGAAACCAATACACTGCGCCGCTCACGGTGATCGACCACAATGGCCCAATCGTAAATACCTATCATCATCTCGGGAGCATCCTCAGTCTGCTTGGTATCGGCGAGATTTTCGATTCTTCGTGCCAAATCATAAGCAAAATAACCCACCGCACCTCCAGCGAACGGCACATCTATTTTGGGCGCTTGGTAACGACTTAACAGATTTTTAAGCAACATAAATGGATCTTCCGCTGAAATTTCAGACTGTCCATTTTGCATTATGATCGTTTGTTTGCCTTGCGTAACCAGCGTCGCCATCGGCTCAGCCACCATAATATCGTAGCGCCCATATTGGCTGCCTGGCTTACCGGTAGCGGGGTCGATCATTTGCCCGCTATCCAACAGCATGGCCCAGGGTTGTTGCGCGACGCGATTAAACAACTGTGCGCTATCGTGGTGATACTCCAGTATATGTTTTAGCATGACGCCATAGCCGCTTTTCGCAGTAAAGCCAATCGCGCAACCGCATAAGCGGGAAAACAAACCGCCAAGGGCTTTGCGAGCGCTCCTTCCATGTGTGGATCAAGTAACTGCGGTGCTGCCTGATAAGGATAGTGGAGTTCATCCGCAATGGCTTCTGCCAAGAATTCTCCTGCCCCCATCCCAACAATCACCATTTCGGATTTTAAATGCTTTTTAACCGCCGATTTTATTTGATTGATGTGTATTTTTTTACAGGTCTGCGCCAGATTTCTCCATACTTCAACCGATTGTGCTTCTACATCATGCCCAATCATGCGCGCTAAGCGCCGTGCGGATTCCAGCAAGGTTTTGCCTTTGCCATCTGCGGTTTCTGCCAAATCAGCTTCCGGTAATAAATCGTCCGTCAGGCGATAAACATCTGCCAATGTTGCAAAATACTCTGCTGCCACGTTAATTTCAGCCTCTTCAAATAGTAGTTTCTGTGCCAAAGCCATAACAGGTGTACGCACAACACCACTATACATCAAGGTATCTTCGCGCATACGTTGCGCATCGGTTAAGCCAATATCGGCCACTTTACCGTCAGCAATCGGAATAATATCCGTTGTTGTGCTGCCAATATCCAAAAGCAGCGCATTTGGAAAGTATGTCGCCAACACGCTGGCGCTCGCATGCC
>JBQTJZ010000022.1:0-3016 GCA_052386615.1 Methylophilaceae bacterium | reverse complement strand
AAGATATCACTCCCGAACTGGCAGAATCTTTCAAATTATCTCAACCAACAGGCTCGTTGATCGCAGGAGTGTTACGCGATAGTCCTGCAGATATTGCAGAACTTAAGGCTGGGGATATTTTGTTAGCGATTAATGACAAGGAGGTGAAAGATATCTTGCGCTTCAATGCCAACCCAGCCGCGGGTGACGCTACCATCTCTGGCAATTTGTTCCATCACTTGTTGCGCTAAACTTCCAGGAATAGCAAAGCCAATCCCCATGCTGCCGCCGCTACGTGAGTAAATCGCGCTGTTAATGCCTACCAAGTTGCCAGCGGTATCAATAAGCGCACCACCAGAATTGCCCGGATTAATCGAAGCGTCCGTTTGAATAAAATTCTCAAAAGTGTTGATGCCTAAGTGGTTACGGCCCAGTGCGCTTACAATGCCTTGCGTCACCGTTTGCCCGACGCCAAACGGGTTGCCAATCGCCAGCACTACATCGCCTACGTCTAGTTTTTCGTAATCAGCGAAAGTGATAGCAGGTAATTGCTCACCCTCGATTTTAATCACGGCCAAGTCGGTTTCTGGGTCGGTGCCAACCACTTTGGCAGCCATTTTTCTGCCATCCGCCAGTGCAACTTCAATTTCATCAGCGGCGGAAACGACATGGTTGTTAGTGAGGATAAGCCCCTGCTCACTTACAATTACGCCGCTACCAAGACTGTTATCTGGCTGTTCTTCTTCATTCTCTTGCTGTTCACCAAAAAAATGCTTAAATAAGGGATCATCCAAATACTGCTGAGGTGGGCTGGAGGCTCGTTTGCTTGAAGTAAAAATATTCACTACGGCGGGCATGGCTTTTTTCGCGGCTGCACTATAGGTGCCACTAGCGGCTGCGGCTGCTTGCGGGGCAATTTGCTTAATGACGATAGGCTCTTGGCCACTTTCTAGCAAATGTGGATTAAAAATGCGTAGCACAAATAATATCCCCAAGCACGCGGTGACGGATTGTGCAAAAATAAGCCAAATTCTTTGCATAAGTTAAAGCGACGAATTAAAGATATATTAAGTATAGGCGAAAACTTGCGTTAAACGAAAAGTTAGGAAATATTTCATGAAACTAGATGTACTCAATCATTATTTGAACCGCACTTTGCAACCAGAACGTTTTAGTGATTATTGCCCAAATGGTTTACAGGTGGAAGGTAGGCAGGAAATACAAAAGATCGTCACTGGGGTAACTGCCAGCATGGATTTATTACAAGCCGCGAAAAAAGCGAAGGCAGATGCGCTGTTGGTACACCATGGTTATTTTTGGCGGGGTGAGCCCATGACAATTACGGGTATTAAAAAGCGTCGCATACATTACTTACTGCAACATGATATTAATTTATTCGCCTATCATTTACCATTAGATGCCCATGCAGAGTTTGGCAATAACGTTATGCTAGGCAAGGTGTTAGGCCTAGAAATTGCAGGTTGGTTAGATGACAAAAATATGCTAGCCTGGGCAGAATTAAATCAACCGCAACCGCTTCAAACGCTAGTAAACAATATAGCGCTAACGCTTAAACGCGGCCCACAAGTGATAGGCGAATTAAGCAAGCCCATCAAAACGATTGCGTGGTGTACCGGCGCAGCACAAGGCTATATTGAGCAAGCCATAGCAGCGGAGATGGATGTTTATATCAGTGGGGAGATTTCGGAGCAAACAGTGCATAGTGCACGTGAATCGAACACATCTTATATTGCTGCGGGACATCATGTAACAGAACGTTATGGGATACAAGCATTGGGAGAGCATCTAGCCAAAAAATTCGATTTGCAGCATGAGTTCATCGATATTGATAATCCCGTTTAATTGTTATATTTCAGTTACTTATAAAATATAATTTGGATTTATACCGCAAGAACTGTATAATCGCACGCTTCGTAAATAGTTTTATAAAATGCCGCAAAAAGACACATTAAATAAAACACAGAAAGCTAAGGAAGCAGATGTCAGACACAAAAATTGATAAGGTGAGCGCATTATCATTTCAGCAGCCTACAACCGTTGACCTAGGAAAACGACAATTTTTAATTAAAGCAACTACAGCTGCCGGCGCACTGGGGGCAACGGCGATGGCGGTGCCGTTTGTGGGTAGTATGCTACCAAGTGAACGTGCAAAGGCGGCGGGTGCGCCAGTGGAAGTGGATATCAGTAAAGTTAAGTCTGGTTCAATGCTGACAGCGGAGTGGCGCGGTCAGCCGGTTTGGATCATCAATCGCACTGATGAGATGACGGCGGAATTAGCGAAGCACAATGATCAACTGTCTGATCCAATGTGCGATGTGGATTCGCAGCAGCCAGTGTATTGTAAAAATCCGAGCCGGGCAATTAAACCTAATATTGGCGTTGTAGTTGGCATTTGTACGCATTTAGGGTGCGCTCCCACTGCCAAACTGCAAGCTGGGGGTGATATGGGAGAAAATTGGACAGGCGGTTTTTTCTGCCCTTGTCATGGATCAAAATTTGATCTTGCTGGTCGCGTATTTAAAGGGTCACCAGCGCCTACTAATTTAGTGGTGCCACCCCATTCATATCTAAGCGATAACACCTTGCTGATTGGTGTTGATGCTCAGACGGAGGCATAATCATGGCGGAATTAGGAGATAAAAACCGGAAGGGTGGAACATCTGGCTTACTAGGCTGGATAGATCAACGTTTCCCGCTTAGCAGTAATATTAGAAATCACTTAACAGAATACTACGCACCGAAGAATTTCAATTTTTGGTATTTTTTTGGCTCGCTTGCCATGCTGGTGCTGGTGTTGCAGATTGTGACGGGCATCTTTCTTACGATGCACTATAAGCCTTCCGCTCAAGAAGCATTTACTTCGGTAGAGTATATTATGCGCGATGTGTTTGGTGGCAATATTATCCGTTATATGCATTCTACAGGCGCCTCCATGTTTTTTGTGGTGGTTTATTTGCATATGTTTCGCGGCATTATTTATGGCTCTTACCGTAACCCGCGCGAACTTATCTGGCTG
>JBQTJZ010000021.1:0-2408 GCA_052386615.1 Methylophilaceae bacterium | reverse complement strand
TCCGCTAAAACGTACAGGTAAAAAAGGCAGCAAGCAATTTAAACGCATTAGCTGGGATGAAGCGCTGACTGAAATCAGCACTAAGTGGAAAAAAATCATCGCAGAAGATGGCCCGCACGCCATTATGCCTAACAGCTATTTGGGCAACCAAGGTTTAGTACATGGATTAAACGGCGGCGATGCGTTTTTTAACCGCATGGGCGCCACAGTGTGTGAGCGCACCTTTTGTGGCGAAGGCTCATGTACCGCATGGTTAATCACTGTGGGGCCAACTGCTGGGGTCGATCCAGAAAGCTTTTCGCATTCAAAATACATCGTCATTTGGGCATGTAATTCTGTCAGCACCAATTTGCACCATTGGCACATTATTCACGAGGCGCAGAAAAAAGGTGCCAAAGTCGTGGTGGTAGATTCATACGCCTCTAAAACTGCCAAAGAGGCCGATTGGCATATTGCGCCAAAACCTGGCACCGATGGCGCATTGGCCATGGCGATGATGCAGGTGATTATTGAAGAAGGTTTGGTTGACCAAGATTATATTGATAATTACACCGTAGGGTATGCCGAGCTAGCTGAGCGTGCTAAAACTAGAACGCCAGAGTGGGCAGAAGAAATCACCGGTATTTCTGCGGCGGACATTCGCAAATTTGCCCGTGAATACGCCACCACGCCGCCGGCAGCGATTCGTCTTGGTGTAGCGCTAGAAAGAAGTTATGGCGGTAGCCAAGCTATTCGTGCCGTGACTTGTTTGCCTGCGCTGATTGGCGCATGGCGCCATGTCGGTGGCGGTGCGCTGCAATTCCCGGTGTGGGAGCACCCCTACAAATTCGATGTGATTTCGCGCCCAGATTTAATTCCAGAAGGCACGCCTGTAGTTAATAATCTGCAACTTGGTCGCGTGCTTACAGGTGAAACTCAACTCAAAACGCCAATTAAATCGATGATGGTGTGGAACACTAACCCGTTTAAGCAAGCGCCAGAAACCGATAAAATCATCAAGGGGCTAGAGCGCGAAGACTTATTTTTAGTGGTGGCTGAGCATTTTATGTCAGACACGGCCGCTTATGCTGATATTGTGCTGCCAGCCGCCATGGGCGCAGAGATGGAAGACATGATATTGTCATGGGGGCATCTCTACCTCACCTACAACGCCAAATGTATCGACCCACCGGGCGAGGCGATTCCAAATAACGAAATTTTCAGACAATTGGCAAAACGCATGGGCTATGAGGATGAAAATTTCAAATGGAATGACAGCGAATGTTTAGAAAATTATGTGGACTGGAACGCCCCTACCTGCGAAGGCATAGGCTTAGATTACTTGCGTGAGCATGGTTTTGCGCGCCTAAAAGCGTTTGGCGATAAAGATGCGCGCGCGCGTCATGCCAAAGGCGAGTTCCCCACGCCCACAGGAAAATGTCACTTTTTGGTAGAAGGTGCTAAAAACTTCGTGGCTGGGCCATTCCGTCAAATGTACGAAGGCTTTCAGCCACTGGAAGATTTAGATAGTTTGCCCGATTATTTGGCCTCACGCGAAACACCAGCGACTAATCCACAGCTGGCGGCAAAATATCCACTGAATATTATTTCACCAAAAAGCCATGGCTTCTTAAATTCTTGCTATGCCAATGTGGCAGAGAAAATCAAAGGCCAAGGCGAGCAATTTGTGATGATCAATGAGTTGGATGCGACAGCACGTAACATTTATGAAGGCGATACGGTAAAAGTATTTAATGGTCGCGGCGCGTTCTCAGGCGTAGCAAGAATCTCAGAGGATGTGAATGCAGGCATTGTGGTCGCAACACTTGGTTACTGGCGGCAGTTGAATGATGGCACGGTGAACTGTATTAGCTCAGCCGAGTTTGGGGATATGGGGCATTCGACGACGTTTAGTGATAATTTGGTGGAAGTGGCATTGGCGTAATTTACTTGGAGCAAGTTAATGCTCCAAATGAAAATAACGTTAAGACAACAATTCTTTAATCAAGTAAATTATTGTTAAAAATGCGGTAAATGGCGACAAAATCCAGCCATACTCTATCAATATATGCTTAAAAGACTTGTCTTTCTCAAATGAAGATTGAAAGCCGAGGCTTTGTAGCGTTTGCTCACAGGATATTTTTTGTTTATTTGTAAAACAACAGTATTTAAATTTTAGTTCGTAAAACTTAATTCTTAAAGAAGTAACCATCATCTTATAGCTCCTAATTTCTAATATGTTAACTAGCTAAAATTTAGCTATTGAGCTTATCTTATCAGTGCCCACATGTCTCGCAATTTAGAGAAAGTCGCTTTCGCGCGACATACGAGATACTTTCTTTTGCTTGTCCAAAAGAAAGTATCCAAAGTAAACGACACCCCCCTGCCGCTTGTCTCCATCGGTCTTATCGCTGCATCTGCGTGGTGAC
>JBQTJZ010000020.1:0-12761 GCA_052386615.1 Methylophilaceae bacterium | reverse complement strand
AGGGTTTTTCTCGGCAAATTTAAGCAGCATGCTAATAATGAGTTGAATCTGCTTTGCGCCGTCGTTTTCTTCTTTGGTGATTTTGTTAATCACACCAAAAATGCTAGTTTCGATAAACTCAATCAAGCTTTCGAACATTTGCGCTTTATTAGCAAAGTGGCGGTAGAGCGCCGCTTCCGAGACATCTAATTTTGCTGCAAGTGCTGCGGTGGTAATTTTTTCGTGTTTTGGGTTTTCCAGCATTTTTGCCAGCGTTTCTAAAATTTGTTGTTTGCGTTCGCCTGCCATTTTTATTTTCCTGAAAGTAAGTAAATTATTATAACTTAAGGTGAGTGAGTGCTAACACTGTCGATAGTCGATAATCTACAAAATTTGGTTTTTGTAGCTTTTTGGTTACCCAAATTGTTCTCATGCCCAGACGTTTTGCGGTCATCAGCGCTGGTAAATTATCTTCTAGCATTAGGCAATTGCTGGGTTTTGCTTGAATGGTTTTGAGTAGCATTTGAAAACCACGCACCGATGGTTTGGCATGAAACTTGGCAGTTTCCACGCTAAATACCAACTCAAACATATCGCCAATACCAAGCAAATCAAGCACGCGCAGCGCGTAATTTGTGGGGGCATTGGTAAAAATAACTTTGCGACCCTTTAGCGTTTGCAGCATGTGACGTAAGCGTTTCACCTGAATCACCATTTCTGCTAGCTTGATGAGTTTGTGCGTTTCATGCAGAAAGTGATAGGGATCGGTAGCGTGATGTCGCATGAGCCCTTTAAGCGTAGCGCCATAGATGCGCCAATAGTGCTGACGTAGTTTGTAGGCAGCAGCTTCGTCTAAACTGAGTGCATCCTGAATGTACTGCGTCATGGCTCGGTTCATCACAGGAAATATGTGAGCAGATGCGTCGTGCAGGGTATCATCGAGATCAAAAATAAAGATTTTAGATGGCACTTTTTAGCTCCATTAGGAAGCCGAGACGAGGCAGCGGCGAGCAACTGATGCAGACAGTAGAGTTGCTGCGGCGAGGAGGTTGTGAGACTGCCAACAAAGTATCAGTAAACTTAGGGGAACGCTAAAAACTATTTCGCTTTGATTAAAGTGCCCACACCCTCATCGGTGAGTACCTCGAGCAGTAACGCGTGCTCCACTCTGCCATCAATAATATGTACACTTTTTACACCACTCCGCGCTGCATCAAGTGCGGAGCTGATTTTGGGCAGCATGCCACCGGAAAGCGTACCGTCCGCTACCATTTCATCGATCTGTTTAGGGGTTAAGCCGGTAAGCAAAGTGCCTGCTTTATCTAATACACCTGGTGTATTGGTAAGCAGAATCAATTTTTCTGCATTCAGTATTTCTGCCAGCTTTCCTGCAACTACATCAGCGTTGATATTGTAAGTTTCACCATCGACACCTACCCCAATCGGCGCCACTACTGGGATAAAATCGCCGCTATCTAAAAAATTGATAATACTTGGATCAATCGCATTAATCTCTCCTACTTGTCCCACATCAATCATCTTGGTCGGGTCGTTCATATCTTCCATCAACAGTTTATGGGCATGAATAAATTTGCCATCTTGCCCAGTTAATCCAACGGCCTTGCCGCCATGACGATTAATTAGGTTCACGATTTCCTTGTTCACTTGCCCACCCAGCACCATCTCTACCACGTCCATGGTTTCCTCATCGGTCACGCGCATGCCTTGGATAAACTCGCCTTTCTTGCCGAGTTTATCCAGCATGTCGTTAATTTGTGGACCACCACCATGGACCACCACCGGGTTCATGCCGACGAGTTTAAGTAGTACCACATCTTGTGCGAAACATTGTTTAAGATGTTCATCCGTCATCGCGTTGCCGCCGTACTTGATGACGATGGTTTTATCAAAAAACCGCTTAATGTAGGGCAGTGCCTCTGCAAGCGTTTGCGCTTTTTGTGTGGCAGTGGTTTTATTTAACATAGTATTTTTTCGCGATTCTTAAAGTGTTTAAGGTCATGAATAGAATTGTAACTAAAAAACACTTAAAGCGTTTTCATAAATACTTTAGATTTTCGTTGAAAATTGTAAAATTGCTGCTTTTGTTGCGGCAATTGTGCTATCGGACATTCTAAAAACCCGCGCTCTAAAAACCAGTGTTCAGTATGCGTGGTCAGGCAAAAAAGCTGCCTAAAGCTCAGTTCTTTGGCGACAGATTGGCAAAAATTAAACAGTTTGTCGCCACGCCCACCACCACGGTATTGCGGGTCAATCGCCAAGCAAGCAAATTCAACCATTTTTTCCTCATCAAATGGGTATAGCGCTGCGCAGCCGATAATGCGATTGTCATGTTCCATCACATAAAAGTTATCAATTTCCATCTCGATACGTTCGCGTCCGCGCCGTACTAAAACACCTTCATTTTCTAACGGCTCAATCAGCTGCAAAATTGCCCCTACATCATCTATGTGAGCCAAGCGCATGGTTTCTAGTGGCAATTCGGTGACCATAGTACCAATGCCATCGTGGGTAAAAAGCTCCTGAATAATCGCACCATCAATGTGACGGCTAATCAGATGCACACGTGCCACACCATGCTCACAAGCCTTTACTGCCGCTGGAAGATAGTAATTGACGTCCTCGGAAACATTAATCGGTGATTCGTTATTTTGCACGCTACGCAATAAATTTTTTGCTTTGCCTGCAGTCATTTCACGTAGCAATTCGCCGCGCAGGTTGAATACGCCGGCCGAATCCATCATAAAAATGAGTTTGTCGGCATCTAGTGCAATCGCTGCGCTCACGGCAGCATCTTCCAAGCTTAGATTAAACGCCTCACCAGTGGGGGAGTAGCCGAGTGGCGATAGTAGCACCAATTCGCCACCATCTAGCCGTTTTTGGATGCTGGCAGCGTCTATTTTTCTCACTTCGCCAGTGTGTTGTAAATCAATACCATCACGTACCCCCAGTGGTTTGGCGGTAACAAAATTACCGCTAGCAACGCGAATATCAGAGCCTGCCATCGGAGAGTTCACCAGCCCCATCGAAAGCTGTGCTTCAATTTCAACCCGAATCGCGCCATTGGCTTCTTTTACCGCTTCCATGGCATCGTCGCTAGTTACCCGTAAACCATTCACTAGCTTGGCTTCCACCTTGGCACGTTTTAGGCGCCGCTCTATTTGTGGGCGAGCGCCATGCACCAGCACCAGTCTTACCTCTAGGCTGGCGAGCAAATTTAAGTCGTGCGACAACGCGGCAAATTGCTTCTCGTCTATCACCTCGCCACCAAAGGCGATCACAAACGTGCGACCGCCAAACGCATGAATATAAGGAGTAGCAGAGCGGAACCAGTGCACAAAATCACGCGCGTTATCTTGTGTAGAAAATCGATTCTTTTTGCTGTTGCCAACTTTGGCAGATGATTGCACATTTGTAGCGTAATACTGCCGGGTTTCTTGCGCTTGGTAAGATTGATTGTTTAACCGCTCGCTTTGCGTATAAAGGTAAGCCGGCGTGCAGTTCAATGCTTCGGCAATTTTGCGTAGCAAGGTTTCAGTAATACCCAATTCGCCGCGCTCGATGCGTGACAAATTACCTGCATCAGCACTAGTGTTGGCTGCTAGCGTTTGCAAGGTCATGTTGAGGGATTTTCGCCGATGGCGAATCACCTTGCCAAGTTGACTTTCTTCATGCGTTGGATACTGCATAGCGTGTTTTTTTAACCTTAAAATATGTAAAATTTACAAAATAATAAATTATTTTTGTATTTAATGCAAATTATTTGATTAAAAATCACCCCAAAGTGTCTGCATAGCAGCAATAGTTGCCAAGGGCGCAGTTTCTGTGCGCAAAATACGTTTACCAAGTTGCACTCCCACAAAACCATGTTGCGCTGCTAAATCAAGCTCATGACCAGTCAACCCCCCTTCCGTCCCTACCAAAAGAGTGACGCTGGATTCCGGCTTTTCCAGGGTATTTAGACGTGATGTTGCGGTTGGATCGAGTGTAATACGTGTATCTTGGTTTTTAGGGTGCGATGCTAACCATAGCGCTAAATTGATAGGGGCTGCTACCAGTGGGATCACCGCACGACCGCTTTGTTCGCATGCGGCAATCACCACATTTTGCCAATGCTCTACCCGCTTTTTGGCTTTTTCTTCGTCCAGTTTTACCACGCTGCGCTCGGTTTTTAGCGGAATAATATGGGTTACCCCTAATTCAGTAGCTTTCTGCAATGAAATATCCATGCGGTCTCCAGCCGAAATGCCTTGTAGCAATGTAATGCGTAAAGTCGATTCGTTTTCTATCTTACTGCTTTGCTTTACTTTCGCCAGCACTTCATTTTTTTTAACGCTAACCAGCTCAGAATGGTAATCAAAACCATCGCCACAAAATAATGTAAGCGCATCTCCCATACCTAGTCGCATCACCTTAACTGCATGCGTGGCAGCGTTTCCAGAGAGTTTAATGGTTGCTCCTAGGTTCAAATTTTCAGGGCTAAAAAAACGTAAGTTGCTCATGATGATGGGTTTACTGGCTGCTTAGTGATAAGATAATTCGATAAGATTATAACGAATATTGTAAGAAAGGTTTGCAATGGCAAGTATCAACCCGCCCGTATGTGATTTTGGTTGGCAAGCGTCGCCATTTAATTTGGTTAGCACACATAAAACTACAGTTGGGCTTAGCTCCAGCATGGGCAAAAACGGCTTGCTGGTTATGTTTATTTGCAACCATTGCCCCTATGTTAAAGCTATTCTGCCAAGGCTGATTAGCGATGTGCGCGAACTGCAAACACTGGGGGTGAACACGGTAGCGATTATGAGTAACAACCCAACCGATTACCCGGAAGATAGTTTTGAGAATATGCAGAAAATCGCAGAAAACATGGATTTTCCATTTCTTTATTTGTTAGATGAGACACAAGCCGTGGCAAAGGCCTACGGCGCGGTATGTACACCGGATTTTTTTGGCTTTAATACAAACTTTTTGCTGCAATACCGCGGCCGTTTTGACGAAAGCCGCAAAGAAACCGCGCCACAAAGTACAAGAGATTTGTTCCATGCCATGAAGCGGATTGCCGAAACCGGAGAAGGGCCGCAAGTGCAGATTGCAAGTATCGGCTGTTCGATAAAATGGAGTGATCAGGCATGAGTGAAAGCAAAAAACTAAAATGGGGTATCCTAGGCGCGGCCCGTGTGAACGAGCGTTTGCTACCGGCGATTATTGAAGCACCCAATTCCGAGCTAGTGGCAATTGCCAGCCGCCGGGCGGGTGCGGCGTTTGAGACACTCAAGAAGTACGCACCTTGCTACGCCGATAACGTGAAGTGTTATGACGATTTAGAGGCGTTGATTAATGATAAAAACGTTGAGGCAGTGTACTGCCCGATGGCGAATGAGGAGCACGCGGAATGGGCGCTGAAGACGATTAATGCGGGCAAGCATATTTTGATTGAAAAGCCGATGGCGACGCGTATTGAAGACCTTGATGCTATTGAAGCTGCCGCTACAAAAAACAAAGTCAAAGTGATGGAAGGCTTTATGGTTCGCTTTCATCCGCAGCACAAGCGTGTGCAAGAGATTGTGGATTCTGGCTTGATAGGTGATGTGCTCTCAGTACGTGCTTCATACTCTTTTTTAATGCGCCAGGCACGTATGTACCGAATCAACCGCAGTATGAAAAATGGCGGCGGTGCGTTGTGGGATATCGGGCCCTATGCAATCCATTCGCTCCGCTGGTCGTTTGGATTAAATGGCGGACTCGAGCCGAAATCTGTCATTGCACATGCCAAGCTCAATGAACACGGCGCCGATACTGTGATGAGTGGCGTGCTGGATTTTGGCGTGGATAAAGAAAATCGTGCTAGATTCGGTCATTTTGACATCAGTTTTGAGCGCTCACGCAAATCGGAATACGAAATTATCGGCACCAAAGGCTGGGTGAAATGCCACGCTGCGTGGGTGTTTCAGAACGATGTTCCTATGATTAGCTGGGGGCTGGAAGATGGCAAATATGCTGAGGAGCGCTTTGCGCCCAGCAATCACTTTAATTTAGAAATCGAGCATTTTAGTGATTGTGTGTTGAACGACAAAGCGCCCCATTTAACTTTTGCTGATGCAAAAGCAAATTGCAGAGTACTCGTAGCGCTCATGCGCGCAGTCAATACAAATACAAAGCAAACTTTATAGTTGTGTTTAATGCGCATTCAAACTGACAACACTTATGTTAACATTCCAACACTTAATCCTAGCAAGAAATAATTTAATTTATTGATTTATATAGATATTTTTTAACATTTTAATTGGCATTTAATTTGCAAACACTAGCCTAGCCACTGTGTTTATTAAAATTGAATGGAAATTAGCAATGTTAAAAAAATCTGCCGTGTTAATGTTTTTTTGGATGGTTTCGTTGACTTCAATGTTTGCTTTTGCCGAAAATGAGCCAAAAATTGTCATTACTCAAAATGACTTAAAGCTTGAAAAGATGGTGCCGTCAGGCCGCATTAAAACACACACAATACAGCCCAGCCAGGCAGCTGGTTTCAGTACGCACGTTCAACGTAAAGTGGCCATTAATAATCAAATTCCATCAGAAGTTGGCAATATTTGGCTGGCGGCGGGTGGATTGCTTTGTTTTGTGATGCGAACTAGCCGCCGTCGCGTTTGATAACGGCGATACATCAGCGTCTAATTGCTTAGGGCGCAAGGCAAACAGCCTTTATGGCAATTGCCATAAACCTCTAAGTCATACAGTTTCAGGTCAGATTTCCTATCAGTGATTGTTAGGTTTTGCGTAACATTTGTGCGTATAAGTCTTGCTGAAAAGCGCTTCTTAAGCAATAATTCAACTTTGTGAAAAATGTAGTTAAAAAACCACTTTCAAAAGAATTCAGTAAGGTTTTGTCATCATCCACAAAACTACAGCTTTGTCTAAAATTATAGGGAGAACACAATGGCAACTCGTAAAGACCTCGCTAACGCGATTCGGGCGTTATCAATGGATGCAGTGCAAAAAGCAAACTCTGGCCACCCAGGGGCGCCTATGGGCATGGCAGAGATTGCAGAAGAGCTTTGGAACCAACATTTAAGCCATAATCCAGCTAATCCGAGCTGGGCAAATCGCGACCGTTTTATTCTCTCTAACGGGCACGGTTCCATGCTCGTATACTCATTATTACACCTCACGGGATATGCATTGCCGATGGATGAAATCAAAACATTCCGTCAATTGCACTCTAAATGTGCTGGTCACCCAGAGTATGGCTATGCGCCAGGGGTAGAAACAACCACTGGCCCATTGGGGCAAGGCATTTCAAACGGGGTTGGTTTCGCTATGGCAGAAAAACTGCTTGCCAATCAATTCAATAAACCAGGCCACAATATCGTAGACCACAAAACCTATGTATTCTTAGGCGACGGCTGTATGATGGAAGGCGTATCTCACGAAGCTTGTGCGTTGGCTGGCACTTGGGGCTTAGGTAATCTAATCGCTTTTTGGGATGACAATGGCATCTCTATTGATGGTCATATTGAAGCTTGGTACACGGACGATACAGCAAAACGTTTTGAATCTTATGGTTGGCATGTGCAGTCTGTAGATGGTCATGATGTTGCTGCGATAGGCAAAGCAATTGCTGCCGCTAAAAAAGTGACAGATAAGCCATCGCTGATTTGCTGTAAAACCGTGATTGGTATGGGGTCACCTAACAAATCAGGTAGCCATGATTGCCACGGCTCTGCACTAGGCGAAGCCGAAGTGGCTGCAACCCGTGTAAACATTGGTTGGAATTACGAGCCTTTCGTCATCCCGGCAGACATTTATGCTGGTTGGGATGCAAAAGCGAAAGGGGCTAAAGCGGAAGCGGACTGGAACGCTAAATTCGACGCATATGCAAAAGCCTTCCCAGCCGAAGCGGCTGAATTCAAACGTCGCATGGCGGGTGACTTGCCGGCCAATTGGAAATCAGCAAGCGATGCATTCATCGTAGCGACCAACGAAAAAGCAGAAGGTGTGGCAACGCGTAAAGCTTCGCAAAACGCGATTGCTGCATTAGCCCCTATCTTGCCAGAGTTTTTAGGCGGCTCAGCTGACTTAACTGGTTCTAACTTGACTTCATGCTCAAGCTTTACACACGTAGATGCGAAAAAACCAGGCAACTATATCTCTTATGGCGTACGTGAGTTTGGTATGGCAGCGATTATGAACGGTATGGCATTACACGGGGGGTTCTTACCATTCGGCGGCACGTTCCATCAGTTCTCCGACTACATGCGTAACGGTATGCGTATGTCCGCGCTGATGCATCAGCGTGTGGTTTACGTATTAACCCATGACTCTATCGGTCAAGGTGAAGATGGCCCAACCCATCAACCAATCGAAACCACTTCTGGTTTACGTTACATTCCACGTATGGACGTATGGCGTCCAGGTAACTCAGTAGAAACATCAGTGGCTTGGGTTGCTGCAGTTGAGAAAAAAGATGGGCCAACCAGTTTAGTGTTGAGCCGTCAAAATGTCGCTGGTATGAAACATGACGCAACGCAAATTGCCAATATACGCAAAGGGGCTTATGTGTTGTCAGAAGTGGCTGGTGCACAAATCACATTGATTGGTACCGGTGCTGAGCTTGAATTGGCTGTGAAATCTGCTGCTGAACTCAATGCGCAAGGCATTAAAACCCGCGTTGTTTCTATGCCTTCAACGAATGTATTCGATCGCCAAGATCAAGCCTATAAAGACAGCGTGCTGACTAAAGGGAGCAAGCGGATTGCGATTGAGGCTGGGGTAACCGATTTCTGGCGTAAATATGTAGGGTTGGATGGCGCTGTCGTAGGGATTGATACCTTCGGTGAATCTGCTCCAGGCGGTGCATTGTTTAAACACTTCGGCTTTACAGTAGAGAATGTCGTCGCTACTGCCAAGTCGGTACTGTAGTATTGCGTAAATTTAATCTTAAAAGAGCCTCCTTAAGAGGCTCTTTTTATTTGTGTACGTCAAGAATTGAAGATGATTAAGCACTTTAGGCGTTAAGTTTGATATGGAAGGGATAGGTAATGGCGATTCGTGTTGGAATAAATGGATTTGGACGGATTGGTCGCATGGTGTTGCGTGCGGCGGTGACAGAGGCTGAATTTAGAGAGGTAGAAGTGGTAGCGATTAATTGCTCGTACGAAATTGATTACATGGCCTATATGCTGAAATACGACTCGGTACATGGCCGTTTTAACGCCGACGTGCAAACAGAGGAAGGATATTTACTTGTCAATGGTAAAAAAATACGTGTGACGGCTGAACGCGAACCGACTAATATTAATTGGAAAATATCTGGTGTAGACGTTGTTGTGGAGTCAACCGGTGTTTTTCTTACCCAAGATACCTGTCAGGCGCATATCACCCAAGGCGCAAAAAAAGTCGTGCAATCCGCACCAGGTAAAGACGACACCCCGATGTTTGTCTATGGCGTGAATCACAATACATACAAAGGTGAGGCCATTGTTTCCGCGGCCTCCTGTACTACGAATGGCTTAGCGCCATTGGTCAAGGTATTGCATGATAATTTTGGTATTAAGCGCGGTTTGATGACGACCGTTCATGCAGCGACTGCTTCGCAAAAAACGGTCGATGGTACTTCCAAAAAAGATTGGCGTGGTGGTCGAGGGGTGTTTGAGAACATTATCCCTTCAAGTACTGGTGCGGCTAAAGCGGTAGGCAAAGTGATTCCGTCGCTTAATAAAAAATTAACTGGTATGGCCTTACGTGTGCCATCCGCAGATGTATCTGTGGTTGATTTAACAGTGGAGCTGAATAAAGAAACCACTTATGAGGCGATTTGCGATGCAATGAAAAAAGCGGCCAATGGCGAATTGAAAGGGGTATTGGGCTATACGGAGGAGAAAGTCGTTTCAACAGATTTTCGTGGCACACCTGCGGCGGGCGTGTTTGACGCCGATGCAGGCATTATGCTGGATTCCACATTCGTCAAAGTAGTTGGTTGGTATGATAACGAGTATGGCTATACCTGTAATCTAATCCGCCTTGTGCAACATATATCTAGGTAAGGATTTGCCATGCAATTTATCAAAATGACGGATTTGGACTTACGCGGCAAACGCGTGTTTATCCGCGCCGATCTAAACGTGCCGGTGAAGGATGGCAAAGTGACTTCGGACGCACGTATTAAAGCCTCGATGCCAACGATTGAATTTGCACTAAAAGCGGGAGCCAAAGTGATGGTGACTTCACATTTGGGTCGTCCGGAAGAGGGGGTTTACTCAGAAGAAAATTCATTACAACCTGTAGCAGATGTGATGACGACACTTTTGGGTAAGAAAATCCGTCTGGTTAAAAACTGGTTAAGCCCAAGTGCGCCACAAGACAGTTTGAGCATACAAAATGGTGAACTCATTCTATTAGAAAATTGTCGTTTTAATGTGGGCGAGAAAAAAAATAATGACAATTTAGCTAAACAATACGCAGCATTGTGCGATATTTTTGTCATGGATGCATTTGGAACTGCGCACCGTGCCGAAGCCAGCACACACGGCATTGCCAAATATGCGCCAGTGGCTTGTGCGGGCATTTTACTCACAGATGAATTAGAAGCGCTCACCAAAGCGCTATTGAGTCCAGCGCGACCCATGGTCGCCATTGTAGGGGGATCCAAAGTTTCTACTAAGCTTAGTGTGTTAGAGAGCTTGGCGGATAAGGTAGATCAACTGGTAGTTGGAGGGGGCATTGCAAATACTTTTTTGAGGGCGGCAGGATTTGAGGTTGGGAAATCCCTGTGTGAAGAAGATCTGGCGCCCACTGCGCGTGCATTGATGGATAAAATGTCCAAACGCGGTGCAGCCGTACCGATTGCTGTCGATGTGGTGTGCGGCAAAAAGTTTGATGAAAATGAGCTGGCAGTTAAGAAAGATGCGGCTTCTGTGGATGTAGATGATATGATTTTTGATATTGGCGCGAAATCTGCTAATCAATTAGCAACCATTATTAAAGATGCAGGTACGGTGGTTTGGAATGGCCCTGTGGGCGTATTTGAATTTGATCAATTTGGAGAAGGGACTAAAACCATCGCTATGGCGATTGCCAACACCAACGCGTTTACTTTGGCGGGTGGAGGAGATACCATTGCAGCAATTCAAAAATATGATATTTACGATAAAGTGAGTTATATCTCTACTGCTGGAGGCGCGTTTTTAGAGTTTCTAGAAGGCAAAAAATTGCCTGCAGTTGAAATATTGGAAAGTAGAGCTTCCAACTTATCACTTGAAGTGTAATTGGTCCGATGAAAAAATCATTAAAAGGGGCTATGGGCCCCTTTTTTAATTCAAATTATTACATAGGAAACAAGTTGACTACTGATTATTCAGGGTTACGCAAAACAAAAATTGTGGCCACACTAGGCCCTTCTTCCAATAGTGAGGAGATGCTGGCACGCCTCATTACGGCAGGAGTCGACGTGGTGCGGTTAAATTTTTCGCATGGAACTGCGGAAGATCATATTCGACGTGCGGAGCTGGTGCGAAACATTGCGCTCAAGTTAGGAAGGCCAGTGGGCGTATTATGCGATTTACAAGGCCCTAAAATCCGCATCGGAAAATTTGAATTCGGCAAAACTGAATTGAAAATTGGCGATATATTTATACTGGACGCGGATTGCACATTGGGCAATCAATATCATGTGGGCCTAGATTACAAATTGCTGCCTCAAGAGGTGAAGGAGGGCATAGTTCTGTTGCTAGATGATGGTCGCATCACCATGCAAGTGGATCGCGTTAAGGGCAATCAAATTCATTGCGTGGTACTCACTGGAGGCATGCTTTCTGACCATAAAGGTATTAATCGTCAAGGAGGTGGTTTGAGTGCGGATGCACTTACAAAAAAAGATCGCGATGACATTAAAACTGCGGTTGCGCTTGAAGCGGATTATATCGCTATCTCTTTCCCCAAAGAGGCTAGAGATGTTTTGCTGGCGAAAGAGTTGGTAAAAAAAGCGGGGGGTGTGGCGAGTATTATTGCCAAAATAGAACGTTCGGAAGCGATTGAAAATCTCGAAAAAATTATCGAAGCATCTGATGCGATTATGGTTGCGCGCGGTGATTTGGGTGTGGAGGTGGGAGATGCAGCCGTGCCTGGTTTGCAAAAGCGCATGATACGCATGGCAAGAGCGCAAAATAAGTTGGTGATTACGGCTACACAAATGATGGAATCAATGGTGAGTAATCCTATCCCCACCCGGGCAGAAGTTTCAGATGTAGCCAATGCGGTGCTGGATGGAACAGATGCTGTGATGCTTTCTGCCGAAACAGCTGCTGGTAAGTATCCTTTGGAAACGGTATTAGCAGTGCATCGAATCGCATTAGAGGCGGAGAAGGAATATAATAGCCAGTACCTGCTCAAGCGACTGGATAATTTTGAGCACACCGATGAAGCTATTGCGATGGCGGCTATTCATACAGCGAGACACTACAACCTTAAGGCGATTGCGACCCTGACCCAATCGGGGAATACTGCTCAGTGGCTTTCGCGCGCAGACACTGCTGTGCCTATTTATGCATTATCACCAGATAAAACGGCGCGACGTAAATTAACATTGCATCGCGGTGTTTATCCTTACCCAATTGAACAAAGTGGCAAAAATCGAGATGACATTCTGCTTGAAATGGAGCAGGTGTTATTACAAAACAATGCAGTGAAACAAGGCGATTTAGTATTGCTCACTTTTGGCGAACCAATAGGAAGTCCTGGGGGTACCAATACGCTTAAGATAATAG
>JBQTJZ010000019.1:0-2275 GCA_052386615.1 Methylophilaceae bacterium | reverse complement strand
CAAGCACACCGAATATCGATGAGCCAATGATAATTAACCATTTTTCCATCGCTCGTATTCCTTAGATTTTAAAGAGTCTAGCACTTAAAGAGGCTGCATTGTTGAGAGGTGATTTAGCGGCTCTTCGTGAACAGTAAACCATGCCAATATTTAGCTAACCCTTTGCGCGATAATATAAATGTGCTTGTCGCCAGCCTTGCCATCATACTCAAGATGGCGGCAGCAACATCCAGAAATTTCAATGGTGTTAAGTAGCTGAGGAATTCCCGGTGCCGCATGATACAACGGTTGTCCAAAGCATGGGTTGGTCACTTCATCTGGAGCATCCACACCACCTGAAGTAAAAATAAATACGCCATTTTTTGTCAATCCGGCGAACAGTTTTTTTATCACCGATAGCTGTTGAGATAACGGCACATGCCAGACACTGTCCCAGGCGGAAATAAAATGATAAGTTTTGGGGAGTGTCCATTCACAAATATCGGCCCCATAAAATAACACTTCAGGATGATGCTTTTTTGCACGGTTGAGCATTTCAACGGAAATATCCAAACCTTCCACATGAAAACCATGATTTTGAAGCAGTGTAATGATACGGCCATTGCTCCCGCAACCTACGTCTAGCGCGTCACCACCTGCGGGAGCAAATTGCAAGGCGCGTTGATGTTGACCAATGCCATTGCGGTAGTCAAAGCTAGGGTTATCCCAGTGCTCGGCAATCAAGTCATAGGTTTTTGCGGTTTGCTGTGGTGTCATCATATAAATTGTATTCACTATAAAAACGTAGAAACAATTGCTCGATAAAGGTGTAGTGCCGTCGCCGAATGGTGATTCAGTTAAAAATCCCCCCTTACCCGACGCTTCGCATCAACTTCTGATTACAAAGGAGGCAGATCGATCTGACTCGCACCGTCATACCCATATGCACTCGAAGTTTGGCAAGCGAAAGGTTCGGAATTTTGTGATGGTGCTACGCATCACTCACCTGCAGGGTAACAAGCCATAACGCGGCACCACAAAACTCGTAATGCACGGAGTAATCATTGCGCAGCAATTTTACCCACTCGCGACTCTCGCCTAAAAAATCAACTTCCCCGGTAACCCAAAGAATATCGTTTTCTTCCGCATAAAAAATGGCTTCCGCTTTGTTCGCAAAGCGGATCAATCCAAGATCGTTTAAGTTGGCCGCTTCAAACTGACCTTTTTGGTGGGTATAGACAAATATCGCTTTGAGTAATTGGTGCTCATTGAATAAAAACTGTAGACCCAAGCTCGGTATTGAGCCGTAATATTGGTCTTCCATGCCTTCGTGGAGACGATCATACGAATAGATAACATCAACATTATGCTCTTCAAACAACTCGAGCATTTCGTCCGATTTTAACGGTAAGTTTAGGTAGTCAGCTAATTTCATTTGGTCTGCAGCCGCCGTGTTATGTAGTAGATGCTCGGTCAACGTTTGGTGCGAATATGCGGGTAACGATGAACAAATGCAAGCTCCATATGGCTGATTTGGTTGAGTGGTGTTTGCTTCATCAGAGCCGACCGATCCACTACGTTTTTGGCATTTCGCAGAGTTCGAAAGTGCCTTCATTTAACAGAACTGGATGTCTCTGTAGTAGCGTGCGTAACGCCTCAATATCATTTGTTTCAAAGCGCATAAAGCCATCAATCGTATCCAAAATTGACGGTACGTCTTTATTTCCGAGTTGAATGCGATTAGCGATTGCACTGCCACCAAGAAATATACCACTTGCTCTAGCTTCAGCCAGAAATGAGTTCCATTGATGCTCTGCGATAGGCGAAGAGTGGATCTAGTGAATCAATAAAATATATTCCATATATTTATGTCTTTTGTAGTGGGTAAAATCGATTTCAATAGTTGTAAACGCGTAACGGCGATACTCACCAGAAAATACTCGGCGCTCACATAGCGATGAGCCTCAAAGCAAATCATCTCCACCCATCTAACGCGCTAACCCTGCAGTTTACTTTGCCGCCCATTCGTAAACGGTGATAACGGATGATTGGGTGATGTGCAATGGGTCGCTAAAGGCAATGGCTTGCGCGGCATCAAAACTTTCAGCCTGAATTAAATAAGCACCACCTGTTTTATCGGTGAAGGGGCCAGCTAATTCAAGTTGCCCACTTTGGCGTAGCGTTTCTAAGAACCTATGATGAGGTTCAATTGCCGAAGCTTGAAATTGCGGTGTCCTCATCGCCATAATTAAAAATCGAGCCATTGCTTTCCTACATTCATTGCTGTTGGCGAGTG
>JBQTJZ010000018.1:0-4827 GCA_052386615.1 Methylophilaceae bacterium | reverse complement strand
ACTTGGTTGCAACCATATGCAAGGCTATTTATTCTCTAAACCACTTTCCGAGAAGAAATTATTTGCTTTATTGAAACAACTTCAATCTAACTTTGAAATCACTGGTCAATTTCTGGTATCCGATTATCAGCATGAACCAGCGGAAACTACTATAACTAACCCACACACTCCATCCTAACTGCTAAAATAAGGTTTGCACAACAGGCAACCTTATATGAAACTTTATGGTATTGCTAACTGTAACACGGTAAAAAAAGCACGCGAATGGCTTGAATCACGCCATATCGCCTACGAATTCCATGATTTCAAAAAACTGGGTATTGATGAAATGACGATCAATGAATGGTTGAGTCAGCGCCCTTGGGAAAAACTCGTTAATCGCGCCGGCATGACGTGGCACGGGTTAAGTGATGAAATAAAATCCTCTGTCGTGGATAATGCAAGCGCTTCGCAGTTAATGCGTGAAAAAACCTCAGTCATCAAGCGCCCTGTATTGGTAAAAGATCATAAAATCATTGGGTTGGGATTTGATGAAGCTGTATATGAAAAGCTATTCTAGAAAGTTAGCGCACTATGAATAAAACATTAACTCTAGCCATTGATTTGTTAGGTCGTCGTTCTAATACCCCCGATGATGCAGGTTGCCAAGAGGTGATGATTCAACGTCTGGAACCACTCGGGTTTAACATCGAACGTATGCGCTTTGGTGATGTGGATAATTTGTATGCACGTCGCGGCACCACCGGTCCTCTATTGGTGTTTGCCGGGCATACCGATGTTGTGCCAACCGGACCGATTGACAAGTGGCATACGCCGCCATTCGAGCCCACTATTAAAGATGGCATGCTCTATGCGCGTGGTGCAGCAGATATGAAAACTTCCTGCGCCGCTTTTATTACAGCGATTGAAGAATTTTTAGCCGAAAACCCAAATCACCCTGGTTCGATTGGCTAACTGATTACCTCAGACGAAGAAGGTATCGCCATTAACGGGTCGGTAAAAGTAGTGGAAGCGCTTAAAGCACGCGGCGAATACATCGATTACTGCATCGTTGGTGAGCCAACCTCTAACAAAGTAGTGGGCGATATGATCAAAAATGGTCGGCGTGGCTCACTCTCTGGGAAATTGACGGTTAAAGGCGTGCAAGGCCATATTGCCTATCCGCACTTGGTTAAAAACCCTATTCATATGGTTGCCCCGGCCATTAAAGACATGGTTGAAACCATATGGGACACGGGTAATGAGTATTTTCCACCAACGAGCTGGCAAATCAGCAACATGAACGGTGGCACCGGCGCCACTAATGTAGTTCCTGGCGAGGTCGAAATTTTATTCAACTTTAGATTTTGTACTGCAAGTACCGAGGAAGGTCTCAAACAGCGTGTACAGGCTATTTTAGACAAACACGCGCTTGATTACGATTTGGTGTGGGAATATTCACCTCCTTACATCACACCACGCGGCAACCTGGTAGCCGCTATTACTCAAGCGATTCAACAAAGCTATGGGGTTACCCCAGAGCTTTCTACCACCGGCGGCACTTCCGATGGCCGTTTTATCGCAGATATCTGCAAGCAGGTGATAGAATTTGGCCCGCTGAACGCCACGATTCACAAGTTAAATGAATGTGTTGCGGTCGCTGATATTGAGCCGCTCAAAGAGGTGTACAAGTTAACGATGGAAAAGTTGCTTAAATGATGCATTACCCACGATTAGCTGAAGAGCTGTTTACCATCCGCGATTGGCTACGCTTTACCGTCAGTCGCTTCGAAGAATCAGAAATTTTCTTTGGTCATGGTACAGATAACGCCTATGATGAAGCGGTTTGGCTGGTAATGAGCGCCCTGCATCTGCCGCACGATACGCTCAACAATTTTTTAGATGCAGTGATTACGGAACAAGAACGTAAACACTTGGCGCATCTTATCGAACGTCGCATTACAGAGCGCATGCCCACTGCCTATTTATTGCAGGAAGCATGGTTACTAGGCTTCAAGTTTTATGTAGATGAACGCGTTATCGTACCGCGCTCATTTATTGCAGAATTACTAGAAAATGGTCTTAGCCCTTGGATTGAGTCCCCAGACATGGTGGAAAATGCCGCCGATATTTGCACTGGCAGCGGTTGTTTGGGGGTGTTACTGGCGCACGCCTTTCCCAATGCAGCCATCGATGTCGTCGATATCTCACCAGATGCGATTGCCGTCTGCAACATTAACATCGCCCATTATGGCTTGCAACAACAAGTGAGTGCCATTCAATCAGATATGTTCAGTGCGCTTAAAGGCAACACTTACGATTTGATTATTAGCAACCCGCCTTATGTTGATGCCCCCAGGTTGGCACTGCTGCCCACAGAATATCGTAACGAACCACAAGTAGCGCTGGGTAGTGGCGATGATGGCTTAGATCATACGCATACGATACTGCATGAAGCTGCCAATTATTTGAATGATGATGGCGTTTTAGTGGTTGAAATTGGTCACAACCGAGATGCTTTATTAGCCGCCTATCCGGACTTAGTCTTTACTTGGCTAGAAGTAGCGTCGGGGAATGAATTTGTATTTTTGCTCACCAAAGAGCAGCTACCTATTCATTAGCCACGCCCTCTATTTCTGTCGCTGCGCTTTTGCTGTTTTGGCGCATGCAAATCACTGGTCTGTCTTATTCTGCGGTTCGCTACAGGCTTTCTAGGCGCCTGTGATTTGGTTTCGTTTACCTTTGCTTTCCTAGTCTGCTCGGTAACGCCATCGGCCAAACGCTCGCGCGGCGGATGTTGTAACACACTGCCGCGTTGTTTGCGCTGTTTGGGGGTAAATACGGTCGTTGCCTTGTCTTTCTCACGCTGACTAAGCTGACGTAGCGGCGCTTTAGGGGCTTCCAACCCAGCCCATTCAAGTATGCTTATCACCTCTTTGGGCTCAAGCTTGAGCATTTGTCCGCGCTTTACCCGTGGCGGCAAATTCACCGGACCAAAACGCACACGCATCAAACGACTCACTGGCAATTGAAACGCCTCAAACAAACGACGTACTTCGCGATTTCGACCTTCGCGCAAAATCACCTGATACCAATGGTTCGCACCCTCACCCCCTTGTGGGCTAATGACATCGAAGGCCGCAGGGCCATCCTCCAGCTCAATCCCTTGCGTCAGTTGTAGCATCTGGCCTTCGGTCAATTCGCCAAAAATACGCACTGCATATTCGCGTTCCACTTCATAGCGCGGATGCATAAAATGATTTGCCAGTTCGCCAGAAGTCGTAAAAATAAGCAAGCCCGAGGTATTAATATCCAAACGTCCAATTGCGATCCATTTTGCACCTTTGACACGCGGCAATTTATCGAACACACTGGTACGGCCTTCCGGGTCATCCGCACTGACAATTTCGCCTTCTGGCTTATGGTAAATCAAAACTTGTGGCAACTCTGGCTGGAAAGATAAGCGCACTGGACGGCTATCAACCCGCACGACATCATGTGGCGTAACCCCTGCTCCTACCACGGCAAGCTTGCCATTCACGGTGACGCGGCCACTTTCGATAAGTTTTTCCATCTCTCGGCGAGAACCAAGTCCAGCAAACGCCAGCAGTTTATGTAAGCGTTGTGTTGGCTCAGGTGTTATATTGGGGTCTACCTCCAACGGGCTGAAGTTGCTGGCAGGCCTGCGCGTTGGCGTGTGTGAATCGTGCTGTTTTTTGAATGGGCGTGCCATATTAAATGCTAACTAGTTTGAATAGCGCGATTTTACCGCAGTTGTGCTTAAACACCGCAGATTAAATCTTTTAAGCGTCTAGCGGAATTTCACCTTGGGTAAAATCCTCCATTGGCGGTAATTCCGCCAGTGAACGCAAATTGAGATCATCTAAAAAATGCTTGGTTGTAGCATATAAAGAAGGTCTTCCCGGCACTTCGCGCTGCCCTACTACGTCAATCCAGTCACGCTCTTGCAATTGGCGCATCACGTTCGGATTGACTGCAACCCCTCGAATCTGCTCAATATCGCCACGAGTAACTGGTTGACGATAGGCAATGATAGCCAGCGTTTCCATCAC
The DNA here is from genome assembly GCA_052386615.1 of Methylophilaceae bacterium. Classification (GTDB taxonomy): domain Bacteria; phylum Pseudomonadota; class Gammaproteobacteria; order Burkholderiales; family Methylophilaceae; genus JBQTJZ01. The sequence goes on along the minus strand of JBQTJZ010000018.1, from coordinate 775 downwards.
CGCACGCGAGTATTTTGGCTGGCGCTCTGGGTTCAGGCGGGCAATAAACGCGCTTAATTCCTGCTTAGCTTGAAAACGGTAGCCAGAAGCAACTTGCACCAGTTCAAGTGTTTTTTCACTCCAATCCTGCTTTAATTCATCTAGCAACATGCGCAGGGTGGGTCGTTCCATGCGACCTGCAAACAATTTTAGCAAATCATCCAAGTCTAACGGTTGGCCTGCGGTCAGCAGGGCAGCCTCTAGCACTTGTTTCATCTCAACAATATTTTCAGGCTCTTTCACACCTGATCACCCGTGTTTGCTTGTAAATAGATGGGCGAAAACGCTGCTTGTTGCGTCATACGAATCAAACCTTCCTTTGCCAGCTCTAATATGGCTAGAAAATTCACGACCAGCTTAGCTAACCCATCATTCACCATATTGAACAATTGCGAAAATTCACACATTCCCTCTGCGTTTAAACGACGCAGAATATGGCTCATATGCTCACGCACCGAAAGCTCTTCACGACCGATTTTGTGATGTGAATTAAGCTTGGCGCGCTTTAACACATTGCGCCATGCTTCCACTAGCTCGTCCACACCCACTTCGGGTGGTTTAATCTCCGCTATGTGCTGATAATAGGCAGTTGCAACGCTAATGTCCACGCCCACTTGCGGCATGGCATCCAAACGCTCCGCTACGCGCTTTATCGCCTCATACTCCATCAAACGGCGCACCAGCTCGGCACGCTGGTCATCTTCAGATTCGATTTCTACAGGCTTAGGCAGCAACA
>JBQTJZ010000017.1:0-2785 GCA_052386615.1 Methylophilaceae bacterium | reverse complement strand
ATTATCTGCAATCTCCACGTTATTAGCTTTTCCAGTTGCCATCAATATTAAACTGTCATTGGTGCTAGTATCGCCATCCACCGTGATGCAGTTAAATGATTTATTCACCGCATATTGAATAATATTTTCCAGTGCAATTTGGCTAATGGCAGCATCAGTACCTATATAACCCAGCATGGTTGCCATATTAGGATGTATCATGCCACTGCCCTTGCTGATGCCTGTGATGGTGATTTTTTTACCCTCCATCGTGATTTGTTTGCTGACGCCTTTCGCCACAATATCAGTGGTCATAATGGCTTCAGCGGCATTTAGCCAATTGTCTTGTTTTAAGTTTGCTATTGCCGCTGGCATGCCCGCAATCACTCTATCCACAGGCAATGGCTCTAATATAACGCCTGTAGAAAATGGCAGTACTTGGTTTGATTCCAGCCCCAGTAGCTCTGCAAGCGCTTCACAGCTTTGTCGAGCACGATTTAGACCATCTTCACCAGTACCTGCGTTAGCGCAACCTGTATTCACAAGCAACGCCCGGATACCCGACTGTTGAGCTAAGTATTCTTTACATAAAATAATAGGCGCTGCGCAAAACCGATTCAAAGTAAATACCCCAGCGACCGTTGTGCCCTCGGCAAGTCGCATCACCAGCACATCTTTACGGTTAGGTTTGCGCACATGCGCTTCTGCAAATCCTAATTCAATACCGCTAACAGGCAATAGAGATGAGGCTTGTGGAGCAGTTAACTTAACAGGCATTTATTGTCCTTTTTTATTTTTTCTCTTTTAAGCGCGACGCCAAGTCGTACCTTGCGATGTATCTTCAAGGATAATGCCTTTATCAGCTAAATCCTTGCGAATATCGTCAGCTTCTGCAAAATTTTTGGCTTTTTTTGCTTCTGCTCTTTTCTCAATTAACACTTTTATTGAGTCATTAGTATAACCAGCCGTAGCAGTACTGCTTCCAGTGACGCCTAAGCGGCTAGCCACGCTAGTAGAGGTATGATTACTACCCTGCAAAAATGCATTTGCATTTTGTTGTAACAAACCCAACACGCTCGCCAAATTAAATAACAAGTTAGCAGTCACAGCCGTTATTGTTTTATTCACCTCATTCGCCAAATCAAACAGCACCGCCATCGCTTCTGGCGTATTGAAATCATCATCCATTGCCTCTTTAAAACGTGCGGCTTGCGGGTGACTCCAGTCAATCTTGTAAGTGGTCACTTCGCGCCCACGTAGCGCTGTATATAAGCGCTTGAGCGATGCTTTGGCATCATCCAGGTGAACGTCAGAATAATTGAGCGGGCTGCGATAATGCGCGCGCAAAATGAAAAAACGCACCACTTCAGCATCGTATTTTTTAAGCACTTCACGAATGGTGAAAAAATTGCCCAAGGATTTGGACATCTTTTCATCGTCCACGCGCACAAAGCCGTTATGCATCCAGTAATTCGCCATTTGACAACTATGCGCGGCTTCCGATTGTGCAATCTCATTCTCGTGATGTGGAAACTGCAAATCTTGCCCGCCACCATGAATATCAAAATGTGCGCCCAAATGATGCGCACTCATGACCGAACATTCAATGTGCCAACCTGGCCGGCCTTTGCCCCAAGGCGAATCCCAATTGGGTTCATTCGGTTTAACAGATTTCCATAGCACAAAATCCATCGGATCTTTTTTGAATGTGTCTACTTCTACCCGCTCACCAGCGCGCAAATCATCTAAACTTTTGCCAGAAAGCTTGCCGTAACCCGCAAAACTATGCACGCTGTAAAACACGTCACCATTGGCGGCTTGGTAAGCGTGACCTTTTTCGATTAACTTAGCAATCATGGCAATCATGCCATCAATGTGCTGGGTAGCGCGCGGTTCAATATCGGGACGGATAATACCTAAGCGCGCCGAATCTTCGTCCATGGCATCAATGAAACGCTGTGTCAGCACATCAATGGTTTCGCCATTATCAAAGGCGCGTTTGATGATTTTGTCGTCAATGTCGGTGATATTTCTAACATAAGTAACGTCATAACCACTGGTGCGAAACCAGCGCGATACCATATCAAACACCACCATCACACGCGCATGACCAAGGTGGCAAAAATCATACACCGTCATACCGCACACATACATGCGGACTTTTCCAGTTTGAATGGGAACAAAATTTTGCTTATCGCGGCTTAAGGTGTTGTAGATTTTTAGCATACGTTTGAAGTGTTGAAGGCGGTACTATCGTAAAAATGGTCGATAAAACAATTAATTATTGCCATAAAACCAAATAACTCTTATTAAAAATCAAATAATTAAGCCAAAAGCTTAATGGGCTATTGGATGTTAGCTAAGCTATTGGTAGAATGAGCTTTTAGTCACTCAAACCAGTATAACATAATGACAATTCACAACGTTTTACTCAAAAAGCTTCTTTCCCCTATTTTATTGGCCGTTATTCTAGTTGCTGCGCCTGCATCAGCTGACGAGCTCAAAGCCATTTCGCAGATGGCAGAACAGGGGCAACAGGCAGCTGCGTTAGAGCGTATTAATACTTATTTGGTCGCTAATCCTAAAGATGCACAAGCCTTGTTTATGAAAGGCATCATTTTAGCGGAAAGTGGTAAGCGCGACGAAGCGATTAAAACCTTTAATGACTTAACGCAAAAATACCCGAATTTGCCAGAACCCTACAATAATTTGGCAGTGCTATATGCGGAATCTGGTCAATACGACCTAGCGAAGAAATCTTTAGAAACGGCGATTAAGACGCACCCAAGTTACGCGATTGCGCATG
>JBQTJZ010000016.1:0-3043 GCA_052386615.1 Methylophilaceae bacterium | reverse complement strand
CCTGTACGTTTTAGCGGATAAAGTAAACGATCGGGGTGATAGTGACGTTTTTCATAATCTTTAAGTTTGACGCACAAGCCGCCGCGCGTCATTGGGTGTTCCGTATTGCCTGTCACCTTCAATAATATGCCATCTTTAACGTGATATTGCATGCTGCAAGTATCTGGGCAATCATGCGGGCAACCACCATGGAAAATCTGCGTCGTATTATTTACTTGAGCTAAATCTACAGGCTTGTTCATGAAACAACTCCTCAATCAAACATGAATTCAAATTAGTATGCGTTCAACAATCAATATAAACCATAATATATACCTCTCTGTATAGCTCTGCAAATTTTTTAAAGCACGGTTAGAATACACGTATGGATAAACCTTTGGCACTATTAAATAATCTTTCAGCCAGCCAATTTTTGGCTGAGTATTGGCAAAAGAAACCCTTACTCATCAAACACGCCATCCCCAATTTCAAAGGGTTACTAAGCCCTAATGAATTAGCAGGACTGGCCTGTGAAGAGGACGTGCAAGCACGTATCATCCAGCAGCGTAAAGGGAAATGGTCAGTAAAAAATGGGCCTTTTACTGACACCGATTTTGCCAAGCTACCCAAAAAAGATTGGACGCTATTGGTGCAAAGTGTGAATCATTATTTAGCTGAGGCTAGCGATTTGCTCGCCCAGTTCAATTTTATCCCTCACGCGCGCTTAGATGACTTAATGGTGAGCTATGCCCCAGATAGCGGTGGTGTAGGGGCGCATGTAGACTCTTATGATGTATTTCTGTTGCAGGGTAGTGGTAAAAGACGCTGGCAAATCAGCGCACAAAACGATTTAAGCTTGGTTGAAGGGGTACCCATTAAAATTTTGCAAAATTTTAAAGCAGAACAAGAATGGTTGCTAGAAGCAGGTGACATGCTATATCTGCCACCTAAAATCGCACATTGGGGTGTTGCGGAAGGCGATGATTGCATGACTTATTCCATTGGCTTTAGAGCGCCAGCAATACAAGAATTGATAGACGAATTTTTAATTGCACTGCAAGATCATACACAGGAAGAAGGTTTGTATGAAGATGCCGATTTAACGTTGCAAGATCACCCTGCTGAGATCAGTGACGCCATGGTGAATAAAGTGAATCGAATGCTAGAAAAAATCACTTGGGAGAAAAATAATGTGGCCGAATTTTTAGGAAAGTATCTGACAGAACCAAAACCAGATATAGTATTTGAGCCTAATCGAACCATATCTGTGGCTAGTTTCGCTAAAAAAATTGCCCTTCAACCGCTACGTCTACACCTAAAATCTCAATTACTTTTTTATCAAAACCAGTTTTATTTAAATGGCGAGTTCATTACAACACCCGAACCGCTTATTGACTGTATGCGAAATTTGGCAGACCATCGTTATTTAGATACGGTAAAGTTAGATAATCAACTACAGCAAACACTAGCAGCGCTACTCTGCGAGAGTTATTTAGCAGGCTTTCTGGACTTCTAGTTTGGCGATAACATTATGAATGAAAAAGAATTAATTGCCGATAGCATCATTACAGGCGAACACAACTACATTGCTGCTTTGGATTTACTGATTGCGACAGCGCAAGATGAACTATTGATTTTTGATCAGGATTTTTTGCGTGGCGATTACACCAGCGCGAAACGCTTTGACCTGATTCACGATTTTTTGAGCAAAAGCCCGTTAAGTAAGCTCACCATTATTTTGCAAAAAACTACGTTTTTTACTGAAAATTGTCCTCGATTATTTAAGTTACTGGTGACTTACAACCACAAAATGGCCGTGTATGAAACGAACGATCACGCCAAAATTGCCAAAGATTGTTTTGTGTTAGCCGATAAACGCCATTATTTGCGGCGGTTTCATATCGATCAGGCACGCTTCAAATTTGCACTGAATGACCTAGAAACCACTGCCAGCCTGAACAACCGCTTTAATGAACTACTACAAGAAACCACTGAAACCATTTCGATTGCTAGAGTAGGTTTGTGATAAACAATGGGTATCAAAAAATTAGGGCTGATTTTTATATTATTTAGTTTTTCTGCGCTCGCAGAAACCGAATTTAAAATCATCACCCTACAGCATCGTTTTGCAGCGGACTTATTGCCGATAATTCAGCCTATGGTAGGCGAGGACGGAACCGCCACGGGTATTGATAACCAGCTTATTCTGCGGGCTTCTGCCGTGCGGATGCTACAAATAGAACAGACGATTACGCAACTGGATATCGCTCGCATCAATCGTAAAATCACCGTTAGAACCAGCCATGATACGCAAAGCCAGCAAGATCTGACTGAGGCGAATGCTAATGTTAGAATAGGTCGCGCTACCATCAACAATAATCGGCGCGTGCCACCTAACAGCGGTCGTATTGATATCGAGCGTAATAGCAGTAACATCAGCCAAAACAGCCAGCAATTTATCCAAGTGATCGATGGCGAACGTGCGTTTATACGCGTTGGGCAAATTGTGCCATTGACGCAAGAGTGGGTCACAATTACGCAACGTTATGTACAAATTGACCGTATCACCGACTGGCGTGAAATCAGCACCGGCTTTGCTGTGCGCCCACACACGATAGGAAATCAGATTGAGCTAGAAATTACGCCACGCATCGCTAGGCTTAATCATCAAGGCTTTATCGATTTTGAGGAGTTAACCACGATATTACGTGTTTCATTGGGGGATTGGCTCGATATTGGCGGGGTGATGCTCGCCAATGATGAAGTCAGTCGCAAGATTCTCGGTCTGCAACGCGCATCGGGCCAATACCGTTCTAATCTAATGGTTAAAGTGGATTAGATTAATTTGAGGTTTATGCGGTAAATTGTTGCAAATTAACGATTTTTTCGCCAAAAATAAATAAATTTCTAAAAAAAACTGGAATTTTCTGTAATTGCTGGTAAAATTCTCTGCATCCGGTTGGGCTAAAGGTGGTCCACCGTAATTGGTTTAACTTTTAGTTCATATCGTAAGGGATACAATAATGACACGTTCTGCTCTGCTTGCCGCTTTACTTGCACTTGC
>JBQTJZ010000015.1:0-5473 GCA_052386615.1 Methylophilaceae bacterium | reverse complement strand
CCAAAAATATCGCCAAAAATATCGCCAAATGCATCGCCGAAACCTGCCCCACCAAACCCACCTGCACCCATGCTAGGATCCACACCAGCATGGCCATATTGATCATACGCGCCGCGTTTTTGATCGTCAGATAGAATTTCGTAAGCTTCTTTAGCTTCTTTAAAATGTTCTTCCGCTTTTGGATTATCCGGATTGCGGTCAGGATGATGCCTCATCGCCAGTTTGCGATAAGCTTTTTTGATTTCCTCAGCCGAAGCATCTTTATTTACGCCCAATACTTCGTAGTAATCTTTTTTAGCAGCCATTTCAATTATCCAAATATAAGTTCAACTCAAAACACAAAAGCACACTGCAGTGTTTGACCACAGTGTGCTTCATTGCCTAAGGGCTTTTATGCTTTATCAGATTTAACTTCTTCAAACTCTGCATCTACCACTTCAGCATCTACCGTTTTTTCACCCTGTGGTTGAGCGCTTTCGGTATTGGCTTGTGCCTGTTGTTCAGCGTAAACCTTTTCACCCAGTTTTTGTGAAGCTTCCATCAGGGCGTTGGTTTTCGCTTCAATCGTCACTTTGTCACCATCTTTCATCACGTCTTCCACTTCTTTGATAGCAGCTTCAATCTTGGCTTTCTCCTCGGCATCTAATTTATCGCCATGCTCAGAAAGTGATTTTTTCACGCTATGTACCATGCCATCCGCACTGTTGCGCGCATCAACCAATTCACGTAGCACTTTGTCCTCTTCTGCATGGCTGGCAGCATCTTCTTCCATGCGTTTGATTTCTTCTTCGCTCAAACCACTATTCGCTTTAATGGTAATTTTATTCTCTTTGCCTGTGGCTTTATCTTTGGCAGATACGTGCAAAATACCGTTGGCATCAATATCAAAAGTCACTTCAATTTGCGGCATGCTACGTGGAGCTGGTGGAATATCGCTCAAATTAAATTGACCTAAGCTCTTGTTGCCAGAAGCCATCTCACGCTCACCTTGTAACACTTGAATGGTCACTGCATTTTGGTTGTCTTCAGCGGTTGAGAACACTTGTGATGCCTTAGTAGGAATCGTAGTGTTTTTCTTAATGAGCTTAGTCATCACGCCACCGAGCGTTTCAATACCTAATGACAATGGGGTGACGTCTAGCAACAATACGTCTTTCACATCGCCTTGTAATACGCCACCTTGAATGGCGGCACCTACCGCAACCGCTTCGTCTGGGTTTACGTCTTTGCGTGGCTCTTTGCCAAAAATCTCTTTCACTTTCTCTTGCACTTTTGGCATACGGCTTTGACCGCCGACCAAAATCACGTCTGTAATGTCATCAATTGAAACGCCCGCATCTTTGATTGCAGTTTTACAAGGTGAAATAGTGCGCTCGATTAAATCTTCCACCATGCTTTCAAATTTTGCACGAGTGATTTTCACCACCAAGTGTTTTGGACCAGTGGCGTCTGCCGTAATGTAAGGCAGATTTACCTCGGTTTGCGCGCCGGACGATAGCTCAATTTTAGCTTTTTCTGCCGCTTCCTTTAGACGCTGTTTTGCGAGTAAATCATTGCGTAAATCCAAGCCAGCATTGTCTTTTTTGAACTCATCGGCTAAAAAGTCGATGAGACGGTTGTCAAAGTCTTCACCGCCCAAAAAAGTATCGCCGTTAGTGCTTAATACTTCAAATTGGTGTTCGCCATCAATGCTGGAAATTTCAATAATCGATACGTCAAACGTACCGCCGCCTAAGTCATATACGGCAATTTTGCGGTCGCCTTCTTGTTTGTCTAAGCCAAATGCAAGCGCAGCAGCAGTCGGCTCGTTGATGATACGTTTAACATCTAAACCAGCAATACGGCCCGCATCTTTCGTTGCTTGGCGCTGACTATCGTTAAAGTAAGCTGGCACGGTAATCACCGCTTCAGTGACTTCTTCACCCAGGTAGTCTTCGGCGGTTTTTTTCATTTTGCGCAACACTTCAGCAGAGATTTGTGGTGGCGCCATTTTTTGACCACGCACCTCTACCCATGCATCGCCGTTATCGGCTTTGGTGATGGTATAAGGCATCAGTTTGATATCTTTTTGCACTTCTTTTTCTTCGAAACGACGACCAATCAAGCGCTTTACCGCGTACAGTGTGTTTTTAGGGTTAGTCACTGCTTGGCGCTTGGCTGGGGCACCCGCTAAAATTTCACCATCATCCTGATAAGCGATAATCGATGGTGTAGTGCGTGCGCCTTCCGCGTTTTCAATTACGCGCGGCTTACCGCCTTCCATCACGGCCACACAAGAGTTTGTCGTGCCTAAGTCAATACCAATAATTTTGCCCATATTCAATTCCTTGTTTCTAAATTTAACGAGAAGTCGTGCTTCGATGTTGCTAAGATTGGGTTAGGATTTTGTTTTTCAAGCCCACTTTCACATTAAGGCTATTTTGTTTTTGATACCATCACCAAGGCGGGGCGCAAGACGCGATCGTTCAGGGTATAACCTTTTTGCAGTACATTAACTACCGTATTAGGTTCAAGCTCCGAGTCAATCGCACTAATCGCTTGATGCTTGTTGGGGTCGAATTTTTCACCGGTTGGATTGACTTCAGCAATATTAAACTTTTCAAATACGCTTAAGAGTTGTTTGGCAGTAAGCTCAACACCACTTTTATAACTTTCAATACTCGCGTTTTCAACGGCGAGTGCGCCATCTATACTATCTTTAACCGCCAGCAATTCACTGCTGAATTTTTCTAAGGCAAATTTACGTGCTTTATCAATATCATCAAAAGCGCGACGGCGTATGTTTTCACCCTCAGCTTTTGCATATAAAACAGCGGCTTGTGCCTCGGCAAGCGCTGCTTCTAACGCATTTATTTTCTCCTCTAAGGGGATAATAGGTTCTTCTGGTTGAGCAGTGTCTGAACCTAGCGCTACATTTAATTTTGGATCATCTTGCTGCATACGAACTCCCAATAATGCCGATATTAGTTTTTATATGAATAACAATAATGGCAATGTGGGGATATTGGGTTCGTTTTCAAGTCGAGAACTTGAAATTTATTGAGATGTGCTAATTTTTTCCAGTGCTTGTAACACGCTATCAACCGCGGGTATTTGCGCAATGCCGCCCAAGTTAATGGCGGCTGCACGATCTCCCCCCATGACCCCGGTGAGCGCCGAGTCGGTGTCCGTATAAATTGCAATGGTAGGGACGTTAAGTGCGACAGCCAAGTGCGATAAGCCTGTGTCTACCCCAATCGCTACCTGTGCCTGCTGAATAATGGTCGCGAGTTGGGCGATACTTGATTTGGGCAATATGCTTGCATTGTTCAGTGCCCTCGCAATCTCCTTTGCACGTTGCAATTCCGCTTCAGAAGCCCAAGGCAAAACAAGCTGTAATTTTCTGTTGGCAAGTGCTTTGCCAAGCGCAATCCAATGCGAAACGGGCCATAACTTGCTATCACGACTGGTGCCATGCAGACCGATGATGTAAGGGTTGACGATGTCATGATGTGCGTCTGGGTTGGCCGTAATACCGTAATCGGGCGCATCGTTTGGCTTTTCGTAGCCCAGCGCAAGCGCGACCAATTGGCGATTGCGAATGACGGCATGCTGATGGCGAGCGACGCGATATGTTTTATCGTAACAAGTGCTAGCAAGCGGTTCGCGAGCTGAGTCTCTACCTAGGCCAAAGCTTGTGCCGCGTGCAAATTTGGTCAGGATTGCGCTTTTAATTAAGCCTTGACTATCGATGATACAATCGTATTCTTTCATTGAAACTGCACGTTTAAAAGCGGTTATTTCGGCCCAAGTATTTCTGCACAATAGCTGTTTACGCCAACGTCGGATAGCGACGGGAATAATCCGTTGGATGGCAGGATGTAGTTTGAGGATATCTGCAAAAGATTCTTCGACTACCCAGTCAATTTTGGCTTGAGGAAAGTGAGCAAGAATATCGTTAACAACGGTTAAGTTGTGAATAACATCGCCTAGGGACGATGTCTTGACGAGCAAAATACGTTTCATGCCATTATTTTCGCATACAATTCATGTTTTTATCGTTAAAGCGCAACTTACAACATTTTGAAATTTGCATTTTTAATTTTTAAGGTCTTTGAATACGGAGGCGCTCAGCGCGACATGCTACGTATCGCGCATGATCTGGTTGTGCTTGGGCATCAGGTCACCGTATTTACCGGCGAATGGCGAACGCATCCGCCAATAGACGGTATTCAATATAAGCTGTTGCCAACACACGGTTTTACAAATCACCAACGCCATCAAAGTTTGATTACTGCAATGCAAAGTGCGGTGATAGATGACGATTTTGATTTTGTTGTAGGTTTTAATCGCATGGCCTATTTAGATGCCTATTACGCGGCAGACCCTTGCTTTATGGCACGGGCAAAAGAAACCAGAGGTTGGTGGTATCGCTTCACCGCGCGTTATAAGTTTTTTGCAACAAGTGAAGCTGCTGTTTTTGGCGCATTGTCAAACACACAAGTTTTGCTACTTACCCAGGGCGACCAAACTGTTTTTCAAAGATATTATGCTACTCCAGCGAGCCGTTTTCATTTGCTGCAACCTAATATTCCCTTGAATAAATTCGTCGGCTTAGCGCATGCTACATGTCGGCACTATCTGCGTTTAGAATTTGGTTTGCCAGCCGAAGCAAAGGTTGTAATGACCGTCGGTTCAGCTTATCTGCGCAAAGGGGTAGATCGTACCATGCAGGCGCTGGCAAGTTTACCAACACAGTTGAAAGAAAATACTTGGCTCGTTTCGTTAGGAGAGCTCGAGTCAACTAGTAATTTTAAGCGAGACGCACATCGGCTAGGCGTTGCTGAACGTTGTATTGAGGCGGGCGGGCGGTCAGACGTTGCTAAACTGATGATGGGTGCCGATGTGCTGGCGCACCCAGCGCGTAATGAGCTGGCAGGCATTGTTCTGATAGAGGCGCTGGTGGCCCAGTTACCTGTTATTGTGACGGATGTGTGTGGATATGCCAATCATATCCAAGCGGCTGGAGGCACTGTTCTACCAGCACCCTATTCTCAAGAGAGTATGAACAGCGCATTGAGATTAATGCTAGCCGAAGATAATACGCACATCAAGCAGGCCGCTCAATCCTATATTGCTAGCTTGATACAGCTAGCATCAACGTATGCAGAGGCTAACCTGTTGGTGAAATTGGCCAGCCAACAGGATGTCTATGCAACCACTCAGCACGATAACGTGATTTTACCAAAGAGGATGTTGAAGCATTTGCGGCAAAAAAACCTATTTGATTATTTTATGCAAATGCAGGGAAAAGTTTTTCGTGATGTAAGCGGGCGCAAGACCATTCAAGTTAGTTTGAACGACCAAAGTTATTTTATTAAGCAGCATTTTGGTGTGGGTTGGGGTGAGATTGCTAAAAATTTAATCACTTTTAAAAAGCCAATTCTAAGTGCGCTAACGGAAGTAAGCGCCATCAAAAAGCTAACGAAGATCG
>JBQTJZ010000014.1:0-2655 GCA_052386615.1 Methylophilaceae bacterium | reverse complement strand
TCCCAAAAATCTTGTGGGAGCTCTTGAATACCGTTATAGAGTAAATCGCTGTCTTCTAATACTTTATCATTAAAATAATCTTCCGCTGGCACGCCCATGGCACGGGCTTTAATGCGAATATTAATATCTTTGCTCACCAAGATAACTTGGCGGTTTGCATAACGCTTTTGTAGATCGAGCACAACGCTAATAATTTGGTTGTCTGCTTTACTACTTGCCAAGCCGGGTAATTCGATATTAACTTGATTAGTCTGTAAGAATAAGCGGCCAGAGAGATGTTTATTGCCTTGAATCGCAAGCGGGCATCCAAGTTCCAAATTGGTAAGATCTGTGCCCACGATTTCTTCTAGATAGCGACTAGCCTGACGCGCGTTACGCGCAACTTCAGTTAACCCCTTTTTGTTGTTATCCAGTTCTTCCAGCGTGACCATGGGCAAATAGATATCGTGCTCTTCAAACCTAAACAGCGAAGATGGATCGTGCATAAGGACATTGGTGTCGAGTACGAATAGCTTGGGGGGAGTCGGTTGCTTTTTTGCCATAAGAATTTTGATATTATTCGCTTTAGTATTAAATAGTTTTGATAAATTCCAATACTTCTTGAACGTGTCCGTCCACTTTCACCCCGCGCCATTCGCGAATTAAGCGACCATTTTGATCGATAATAAATGTGCTACGCTCGATACCGCGCACTTGTTTGCCATACATATTTTTCATTTTGATAACGCCGAAAATGCCACAAGCCACTTCTTCAACATCAGCTAATAATTCAAATGGAAAACCAAATTTAGCTTTAAAGTTTTCATGTGACTTTAGACTGTCTCGGGAAACCCCTACAATTTCTGTATGGACTGCCTGAAATTCTGCATAAAGGTCTCTAAATTGCATGCCTTGCGTAGTGCAACCGGGAGTGGAGTCTTTGGGATAAAAATAGATAATCAGGGGATTGCCAATATAGTTAGAAAGTTTGAAGCGTTTGCCGCTGGTGGCAGGTAATTCAAAATCAGTGACGGGTTGATTGAGCATAGTTTTATTTATCCGAGTACAGTGTCATTGTTGTAAAAAAAAAGAATTAAAGCAAGCTTAATTAGCATAAAGTGCACTGCTGAATAAAACTGACTGCGGATTACTTGGATAGTTTACTAAAGGTTTACTGTGGCAAGCGTAGTTGCACCAAAGTGCCTTGTGTACCAGATGGCTTGAACTCGATGGTGCCGCCTAACACTTCACACACTTTTAAGGCAAAAGGGATACCAAGGCCAGTGCCAAACCTTTTGGTAGTGGGGCCAGGACTGATGGCGTGTGGATCCGGAGTGAAAGGCATACCAACGCCCTGATCGGAGATGCTGATTTCTAAGTGGTCTTGTTCCAAATGCGCTTCAATTTCAATCATGCTATTTTTTGGCGAAGCTTCGATGGCATTTAAAATCAAGTTATAGAACACCTGTTCTAATAAGTGCTCGTCGGTCAGAATATCCCATCGAATGGCCTTTATTTTTTTGATTATTTGAATATTCTTTTCGGATAGCTTCTGTTCTAAAGGCGCTAACGCACCTTCTAAAATATTTTCTAGTTTTACAGAATTGAGTTGCGGTTTAACGGGATGTAAGTAGGCTAATAGTGACCCCGTCCAACGTTCCAGTCTATCTACAGTATTAATAATGCCATGGATAGATTCTTTGGCGTCCTTATCACTGTCTGGCACATCAATGACTTGTGCAGTCGCACGGATACTTGCTAAAGGATTGCGAATATTGTGCGCCAGCATAGGTACCAACAACCCCAGTGCGGCTTGCTTTTCAGTACGCACTAAAGCATCACGGCTTTCAGCTAAATCCTCTGCCATTTTATTGATTTCTTGCGAAAGTATGGCGAGTTCTGCCGCTCCTCCCTTGGGTACTTTGTGCTGCAGATTGCCTGCGCTAATCTCGCTTGTAGCCTGCATAATTGCATTAATAGGGTTCACAATTTCTTGCTTTAAAAGAATGCGAGAAAGTAACAGCAGTAATCCTGCCAATAGTATCGGAATGCTTAGAATGGCAATTGAGATCCGCTTAGCATCATCCAAACGCTCTTTAAGCTCATTTTGCTTGAGTGAGAGCAGATCCTCAGCGTATTTTGATACAGCTTCGTAACGACTAAAAATACCAGTTTCCATATCTTTATACAGCGCCTTACGAGACCTATCATTTGGGCTGGCCTGATAACGATAAAACATATCGGGCGCGTCTTCGGCAAATAGTCTGTAATTCTCTTCTAAGTTACCAATCGCTTGCTTTTCTTCGCTACCGATAGCGATGCTGTTGAGTTTATCGAAGTGCAGTAGTATAGCTTTTGTGTAGGTATTGTATTCGTCACGCGCTTCGTGGTCGTTTAAAAAAAAAGCATCAAACAGTTCTTTCATCTGACGATACAAGTCCCCGCGCGTTTGCTGAATTTCCTGCACTAGGGAATGAATGCGCTGAGATTCTTTAGCCGATTTATCCCAAAGATGGATGCCATAAGCACCCCCTGCAACCGCAAGTATAATCAATGCAATAAAAATGAGCTCATGTGCAAGCAACAGGTCACGCAGAGATCTTGCTTTGTGTACCTTGGCGTTCAACATTTGCAGAATTTACCTTTAGCCGTTTTGTATCTTAAATGAAACAGGAA
>JBQTJZ010000013.1:0-2139 GCA_052386615.1 Methylophilaceae bacterium | reverse complement strand
GTGAGATTGAGTTTATCGCACAGGTCTTTCAGTTGATTCGTGGCGGGCAAGATGCCAGTTTGCAGATTAAACCTACGCTCAAAGTGCTTGAGCGATTAAAAACCAAAGCTTTGTTACCCAGTGAAACCGTCGATGAACTGAGTAAAGCCTATATGTTTCTACGCAATTTAGAGCATCGGCTGATGTATGTGGAAGATGCGCAAACGCAAGAATTACCCAAGACAGATGAAGCCAAAGCACGCATTGCCAAAGCCATGAATTTTGCCGATTGGAATGCGTTTTTAAGTCAGCTCAATCAGTATAAGCAAGTGGTGCAACAGCATTTCGATGCCACATTTAGTGATGCCGAAATGCAAGATGATTTGGAAACCGAGAAGTCACTCTGGAATGGTGCATTAAATGCGCAAGAAGCGGAGCGGGTGCTAAAAAACAGTGGCTTTAACGATGCGCGCGAGGTACTCCGACGACTGAATACATTGCATCAAAGTAGCCGTTATTTGCAGCTACCAGAATTAAGTCGCCAACGGTTTGATGCGCTGATGCCGCATGCTATTTCACTTGTCGCCACGATGCAAAATCCAGACACTACTTTAATGCGCGTAACCGATTTACTGGAGACAATCTGCCGCCGCGCGAGTTATTTAGCGCTATTAGCAGAGCATACCGATGCGATGAGGCTGTTGGTCAAGTTATGCAGTAGCAGCCCGTGGTTGGCTAACTATTTAACGCAACATCCTATTTTGCTAGATGAGCTTTTAGATACCCGTACCTTATATGCCGCGCCTGATTTTACCGCCATGCGCATAGACTTAGTGAAGCGATTAGCTGAATTTGAGGGTGATGTTGAGCGGCAGATGGACACCATGCGCCATTTTAAGCACGCCGCAGTGTTCAGGTTTGCAGCGCAGGATATCAATGGCGAATTGGCATTAGAGACTTTATCTGATTATTTAAGCGAGTTAGCCGAGCTCATATTAAGTGTCAGCTTAGAAACCATTTGGCCATATATCAAAGGCAAACACATAGACATACCAAAATTTGCTGTGATAGGTTACGGCAAGCTAGGTGGCAAAGAACTAGGCTACGCCTCTGATTTGGATATTATTTTTTTATATGCTGACGAAACAGAGGGTGCGGGGGAAGTATATGCGCGTTTCGCCCAGCGCATTAACAACTGGTTTAATAGTTTGACATCAGCAGGCTTGTTATATGAAACAGATTTACAGCTACGCCCCGATGGTAATAGTGGTTTGCTAGTGAGCAGTGTCGAAGCTTTTAAGGAATATCAGCTCAATAAAGCATGGGTGTGGGAGTACCAAGCGATTACGCGCGCACGTTTTGTGGCGGGCGATAGTAAAATTGGCAAAGCCTTTGAGCAGGTTCGTATTGAAGTGCTTACGCAAGCGCGAGACACAGAAAAGCTGAAAACAGAAGTGCTGAACATGCGTGAAAAAATGCGGACCTCACAAAGTATTGCAAGTAAAAATGATACTGCAATGTTTGAACTTAAAAACGGTGTTGGTGGGATTGTTGATGTGGAATTTTTAGTGCAGTTTTTAGTGTTAAGGCATGCAAAAAAATATCCGCAGTTGGCTGAAAATATTGGCAATATTGCGTTATTAAAGCTGCTGGCATCACTTAATCTTACTGCAGTAGACGCCGCAGAAAAAGTCGCCGTGGCTTACCGAGAATATCGAAAAATGCAACATGCGCTTAAGTTGCAAGGGGTGACTCATACTAGGGTAGAAGCCGCTTTAATTAAGCCACACATTGTTTCAGTAACGGCTTTATGGGGCGAGACCTTTACTTAATTACTAACAATTACTTTTAGTCATTATTGTTTAGTCACAATTGTTGTCATACCTGCGAACGCTAGTTTTACTTAAGCTAGTCTTCACGTCAGGGTTTCCATTCTATGCCAGAATGACCACAGATTTTATTTACTTTCGTATCTCACCGACATAAACGTGGGAAATCTGCATATAAATCTGAAAATCCACTTTGAGCATTAATATTGCGCAATAAGTAACCTTTCGGCTCAATAAAGCTGTGAATGATTTTCTTAGGCTTTTCATGCCAACTGATGTTAAATGCGCAGATAGCGGGAAAAAATTGCAGCTCACTATACGGCAAATGGTC
>JBQTJZ010000012.1:0-9209 GCA_052386615.1 Methylophilaceae bacterium | reverse complement strand
AAGCAAGTAAAGGCTGTGACATTGAAGTAGTGGCTTAATGGAGAATATTTAACATTATAAAGCGTGGTGTTCGCTTTGTCTGCGCATTTGCGCCAGCCTAATGGGTAGCTAGTTTTTTCTATGCTCGCCCACTAGGCTGGCGCAAATGCGCAGACAAAGCGAACACCACGCTTTATAATGTTAAATATTCTCCATTAAGCCACTACTTCAATGTCACAGCCTTTACTTGCTTCTGATATAAAAAGCCTCAAACGTATTCATCAGGGCAAAGTGCGTGATATCTACGAGGTGGATGATAGCACGATGTTGCTAGTGAGTACTGACCGGCTTTCCGCGTTTGACGTTATTTTACCCACAGGAATTATGAATAAAGGCGCGATGCTGACGCAAATGGCCAATTTCTGGTTTAAAAAACTTGAACACATTGTACCTAATCATTTAACGGGGATCGATCCTAACACTGTGGTGAAGGAGTTAGCAGAAAAAGCACAATTGGGCGAAGGGGGTTTAAGTCGCGCGGTGGTAGTGAAAAAACTTAAACCCTTACCCATAGAGGCAATTGTGCGCGGTTATTTGGTAGGTAGCGGCTGGAAAGAGTATCAGGTCAAAAGCAGCGTGTGCGGAATTCAACTGCCCGCAGGGTTGCAGCTAGCGCAAAAATTACCACAGTCTATATTTACCCCATCAAGCAAGGCGGCCTTGGGAGAGCATGACGAGAATATCAGTATTGCTCAAGTGGAAGCTTTAATCGGCAAAGACATGACAGCGCAAGTCACCAAAGCCGCAGTCTCGCTCTATCAAACTGCGGCAGAATATGCACTGAGCTGTGGCATTATTATCGCTGATACCAAGTTTGAGTTTGGCTTAGATGAAGCAGGTACGTTGCATGTGATGGATGAAGTGTTAACCCCTGATTCTTCTCGTTTTTGGCCAGCGGAAAGTTATCATATAGGTGAAAATCCGCCGAGTTATGATAAGCAATATGTGCGTGACTGGTTGGAGTCTACCGGCTGGAACAAACAGCCGCCTGCGCCACCGTTACCAGAAGATGTGGCACGACGTACCGCAGAAAAATATCTTGAGGCATTTGAAAAATTGACCGGTAAAAAACTAACAGCAGTAATATAAAAAATGCCCATGCAAAAACTTAAAGCATTAGCAGCGCATCTGAAGCAAGAATTTGAAGTTTATCGTTTAGTGCTAAAACACCCACAAACCCCTTGGCTTGCCAAAATATTACTAGGGCTAGCCGTAGGCTATTTGCTACTGCCATTCGATTTAATCCCCGATTTTATTCCAGTGCTAGGCCAGTTGGATGAAGTGGTGATCATTCCACTATTATTATATTTAGCGTTGCTACTTATTCCCAAAGAAATTATTCAAGCCTGTCGCGAGCAAATAAATAAGCCGTGACGACATACTTTTGTTACAAGGTCTTGCTATAATGCGCGCCTTCAATATTAACTCTTCAATTGATCAATTCCGGAAAAAAAGATGTCACTTAATTTAGTTCCTTCAGGTAAAAATCTCCCTCACGATTTTAACGTTATCATCGAAATCCCCATGCAGGGCGACCCTGTAAAATACGAGGTGGATAAAGAGTCTGGCGCAATCTTTGTCGATCGTTTTATGGGGACATCGATGCAATACCCATGTAATTATGGGTATATCCCGCATACATTGGCTGATGATGGCGACCCGGTGGATGTGCTAGTGATTACGCCAGTACCGCTGTTACCAGGCGTTGTAGTGCGCTGCCGTCCATTAGGCATGCTACAAATGACGGATGAAGCGGGTGGTGATGCCAAGTTGCTTGCGGTGCCGATTGAAAAAGTGTGTGGCTTATATGCTTACCAAAAAACTTACCTCGATGTCTCGCCGTGGCGTTTGGAAATGATTGCTCACTTTTTTGAGCATTACAAGGATTTAGACAAAGGAAAATGGGTAAAGATTGAAGGCTGGGTCGGGATTGAAGAAGCGCACAAAGAGATTATGGATGGTGTGGCACGTTTTAATAATGCGGATGTGAAGCCCGCTTTTTAACAGATCTGCACTAAGCAAAAGGCGTGATTTTACGCCATTATTTTTTGAATCAAGCCAGGGCCACGCCCAATAGGCGGCCAACTGTGGCGGTTGCCACCATGGCTAATACGCCCCAGAATGTAACCCGCAGAGCCCCTGATGTTATATTTGCGCCACCTACTTTCGCTGCCAACCCACCTAAGGTAAGCAAAAAAGCCAACGACCAGAAAGCAACGTAGGGGATGGTTTGTGACGAAGGAGCCATTAATGCAACCAACAAGGGCAATAAGGCGCCCACGCTAAATGTACCAGCGGAAGTAAGTGCAGCCTGAATGGGCCGTGCATTCATGTGCTGCAACACACCTAATTCATCACGTGCGTGTGCGGCAAGCGCATCATGTTCGGTAAGCTGTACCGCGACCTGATGTGCTAATTCAGCCTGCAGGCCTCGATTTATATAAATTTGGGTGAGTTCCTTTAGCTCATTTTCATGGTCTGTTGCTAATTCTAAGCGTTCGCGCGCTAAATCTGCAGCTTCAGTATCTGCTTGCGAGCTTACAGAGACATACTCGCCTGCCGCCATGGACATTGCGCCAGCAATGAGCCCAGCCACACTTGTTAACAGAATCATATTGTGTGCGGAGCCAGCAGCAGCAATACCAATAATTAAGCTGGCGGTAGATACAATCCCGTCATTTGCACCTAGAACTGCTGCCCGTAGCCAGCCTATGTGTTGTGAGCGATGAAATTCAGAATGTCTTATCATAAAAATATCACCTGATAATAGGTAGCTATTATAACGGAGCAATAAAAAAGCAGCCGTAGCCGCTTTTTTAGACAATGGCAAAGCAGCCGCTGCTGCTTTTTAACCTATTGGAGTAATCTAAAAATTAGTGCAAAAGTGGCACAATTAATAACGCAACAATATTAATAATTTTTATCAGCGGGTTCACTGCCGGGCCTGCCGTATCTTTGTACGGGTCGCCCACTGTGTCGCCAGTCACGGCTGCTTTATGTGCGTCTGAACCTTTGCCACCGTGATTACCATCTTCAATGTATTTCTTGGCGTTATCCCAAGCGCCACCACCGGTACACATCGAGATTGCCACGAATAAACCAGTGACAATCGTGCCCATCAACAAACCGCCAAGCGCAACAGGGCCCAATAACAAACCAACTGCAATTGGCACCGCGACTGGTAATAGTGATGGCACCATCATTTCTTTAATTGCGGCAGTCGTCAGCATATCGACTGCTTTTCCGTATTCTGGCTTGGCAGTGCCTTCCATAATGCCTTTAATATCACGGAATTGGCGGCGTACTTCTTCAACCACTGCACCCGCTGCACGACCTACTGCCTCCATTGCCATCGCGGCAAATAAGAACGGAATCAACCCACCAATAAACAGACCAATGATGACCATGGGGTCGCTTAAATCAAACTTGGCGACAATGCCCGCATCTTCTAGTTTATGGGTATAATCAGCAAATAAAACTAACGCAGCCAAGCCCGCAGAGCCAATGGCATAGCCTTTGGTCACCGCTTTGGTGGTGTTGCCAACCGCATCTAGCGGGTCAGTCACATCGCGCACGCTGCTTGGCAACTCTGCCATTTCTGCAATGCCGCCAGCGTTATCGGTAATAGGGCCATAAGCGTCTAATGCCACCACAATGCCGGCCATGCTAAGCATCGAAGTCGCCGCAATGGCAATGCCGTACAAGCCACCTAAATGGTATGACGTCCAAATCGCCAAGCAGACTGAAAGCACTGGCCAAGCAGTTGATTTCATTGAAATACCAATACCTGCAATGATGTTAGTTGCATGACCAGTGGTGGAGGCTTGTGCTACATGCTGAACGGGCGCGTATTGTGTACCCGTGTAATACTCGGTAATCCATACTAGGGCTGCGGTTAAGACTAAACCAACAGCACACGCGCCAAAAAGTGCATTGGCAGAGACTAAATTGCCTCCAGTCATGATGCCTTCAGGAAACATGTTGGTAGTCACAAAATAAAATGCAGCGAGTGATAGTAGACCCGCAACTGCTAGACCTTTATATAAAGCAGGCATGACGTTTTTCATGCCGGGCGAGGCTTTTACAAAGAAACAGCCAATAATTGAGGCCACGATGGAAACCGCCCCTAGCATCAATGGATAGAACACACCATCGGCGCCAGCGTTTGTGACGACCAGACCACCTAAGACCATGGTTGCGATAAGGGTTACTGCATAAGTTTCAAACAAGTCAGCCGCCATACCTGCACAGTCACCTACGTTATCACCGACATTATCGGCAATCACTGCTGGGTTGCGAGGGTCATCTTCTGGAATACCCGCTTCTACTTTACCGACTAAATCTGCGCCTACGTCAGCTCCTTTGGTAAATATACCGCCGCCTAAACGTGCAAAGATTGAAATGAGGGATGAGCCGAATGCTAAACCAATGAGTGGGTTTAAGTTGGTTGCGTTTTCTGCGCCCAGAAACCAGTAAAAACCTGCCACGCCAAGTAAACCTAACCCTACTACCAACATCCCTGTTACCGCACCGCCTTTAAAGGCCACATCAAACGCAGGGGCAATGCCGTTAGTGGCTGCCTGTGCTGTACGTACGTTGGCTTTCACTGATACATTCATACCAATGAAACCGCAAGCGCCAGATAATAAAGCGCCAACGACAAAACCAATCGCAGTGGTTGTGCCCAAAAAGTAAGCGACCAAGATAGCTAACACCACGCCCACAATGGCAATAGTTTTGTATTGGCGAGCTAAATAGGCTGCCGCTCCTTGTTGAATTGCGCTGGCAATTTCTTGCATACGCGTGTTACCCGCCGGCAAATTGCTAATCCATTTGCTCATTATTACGCCATACAACACTGCCAACACTGCGGCAGCAATGGCGATTATTATTTCAACTGACATGACTTCTCCCTGTATATTATTGATTGCATCAGAACTGTAATTTAGTAAAACTGTAAAAAACTCAATATTAAAACGGTATGAAATTAAAACCTAAACTGCAAAAACATCGTTACAAAACAAGTCAATATTTTGCAATAACGCCGCATTATGGCACTAATAGCGGAATGCGACAACTGCTTAACCAACGACTTTATTTGGAAAGTTTAGTAAGTAAAGTATTGTGATTAAGATAAATAAAATGAATAACTTAGGTAAAGTCTAGATTTATTTTTTTAGCGCTTGATCTGATAGCAAAACCACGCTGAAAACACCATATTTTAAGTTTTTTGCGCTAATTGCTTAAGCTTGGTTGCAAGGGCGCTTTCGCCAATTTTTTCTGCAAGTTGTTTAAGGTGCTCGGCTGCTTTGTTTGATAGCTTGCGCGGTGTTCTGCTGATAGGCTTTGCTGGAGATATTACTTGCACTTTTACTGTAATTGCAGTAACTTTATAGTCCCTGTAAATAGAGTCTGTTTTTTGCAAATTATGTAGTTGAGTCAATAAGCTAGCACTGGTCAACTTGATTTTTGTGGCAATGCTTGCGTTGTGTGCGTAGATGATGAGATGTCCTTTGTCGAGCTGGCCAGCAAAGCTGGATTGACTTAATATTTTTGGAGCTACGGCTTCCCAAAGTTGCTGCAAATTAAGATGCGCGTTGGCGTGCTTCATCAGTTCGTGCCACTGGTTATGGCCGGAGTGATTGCTTTCGTTAAAAACGATATTAATTTTGCGCATCAATTTTTAGAGAAATACAGAACGAAAATATGGTGAATATTATCCCATGAATATTATCTTGGTTTCTAACAAGATGACAAAAGCCAAGAGTTTGTCTGCGTGGCAAACTGCTGGTTTGGTTTCAGGTCTTGTTTTATTGCCCGTCTTGCTTACGCTGTTGCTGATTACGCCGCAAAGCAGCATTAAGCAACAGGGAGTTAAGGCAATGCTACCAGCACAGCTTAAAAGCTCTATCAATGCATCACAAATGCATTTGGATGCCTATGCCAAAGAGCTGGGTGAACTGCAGGCACGTATCATGCGACTGGATGCCCAAAATGCACGCTTGGTGAAGCTGGCTGGCGGTAAAGATAAGACGATTACCAACGGCTTAAAAAAATCTATATTAAAACCTATTGAACCTTTATTAGTGCCTAATCTTGGTGGCCCGCTGATTAGTGCAAGACCGATGACAGAAAAAGATTTACAGGCAGCTATCGCTGAGTTAATGGAAGCGGTTGACCAGCGCGATGAGTATTTAAGTGGCGTAGAAGCAAAGGTGTTGCAACAAAGTGTGTTAAAAGAAATGTTGCCAAATAGTAGCCCTGTCGATGCCGCATACAACTCATCCAGCTATGGTTGGCGTATCGACCCATTCAATGGCAATAAAGCTTTTCATGAAGGGCTAGATTTTACCGCTAATACTGGCACACCTATACGTGCTGCGGCCGATGGTATTGTATCCTCTGCCGGACGCACTCCTGATTATGGTAATATAGTGAAAGTTAACCATGGTGCGGGGCTGGAAACGCGATATGCGCATGCGTCAAAGGTGCTGGTAAGAGTGGGGGAACGCGTCGTTAAAGGACAAAAGATTGCGCTTGTTGGTAGTACAGGACGCTCCACGGGACCACATTTGCATTATGAAATTCGTTTGAATGGTAACCCTTTAGACCCGAGACAATACTTACGCAAGAATTGAACTAAGTGTTAATAAAAAACTGTGGTTGAAATAAAAATTAATATCCCCAATTTAAACTAATTCCCATTTAATTAGAGGTTTCCGAGTTTTCGGAAAATCGGTGTCCCTTCATGTTGCCCACGTTGTTCAAAAAATTATTCGGTAGTCGTAATGATAGGCTTGTCAAAAATTATGGTCAGGTTGTTAGGCAGATTAATGCGCTGGAGCCAAGTATTAAAACACTTTCAAACGATGCTTTGCGCGCAAAAACAGAAGAATTTAAGCAGCGCTATCAGCAAGGCGAAATACTAGAAAAATTATTACCAGAAGCTTTTGCCGTGGTGCGTGAAGGCGGGGTACGTGCGCTAGAAATGCGTCACTTCGATGTGCAGTTAATCGGCGGTATGGTACTGAATGCAGGCAAAATTGCCGAAATGCGCACAGGGGAAGGCAAAACGCTCGTGGCCACATTGCCGGTTTACCTCAACGCTATTGCCGGCAAAGGGGTGCATGTGGTAACAGTGAATGATTATTTGGCAAAGCGTGACGCAGAATGGATGGGCAAGCTTTACAACTTTTTGGGTTTGAGTGTTGGCATTAACCTATCGCAAATGAAACATGAGGCTAAGCAACAGGCCTACGCTGCCGATATTACCTACGGTACCAATAACGAATTCGGCTTTGACTATCTGCGCGACAATATGGTGTTTAGCCGCGAAGAGCGCGTGCAACGCGCCCTTAGCTACGCGCTGGTGGATGAAGTTGATTCGATTTTAATTGATGAGGCGCGTACCCCATTGATTATTTCTGGCCAAGCAGAAAATAGCATTGATTTATACAATCAGATTAACGCAGTTGCCAAACAACTCAGTAAGCAACCAGCAGAAGATGGCCCAGGTGATTTTTGGGTAGATGAAAAAACGCAAACCGTGACCATGTCTGAACAAGGACACGAGCGTGCAGAAGAAGTTTTAACGCAATCAGGGCTTTTGCCAGCGGGATCCAGCCTATACGAGGCAGCCAATATCACTTTGGTACACCACCTGTACGCATCACTACGTGCGCAAAATCTGTTTAATCGCGATCAACATTATGTGGTGCGAAATGGCGAAATTATTATCGTGGACGAGTTTTCTGGCCGCATGATGCCTGGTCGCCGCTGGTCAGATGGCCTACACCAAGCAGTAGAAGCTAAGGAAGGTGTGGCTATTCAAAAAGAAAACCAGACACTGGCTTCGATTACGTTTCAAAATTATTTCCGCATGTACCAAAAATTGAGCGGTATGACAGGCACTGCAGATACTGAAGCCTATGAATTTAATCAGATTTATGGGCTCGAGACAGTGGTGATTCCTACCCATCGTCCAATGCAACGAAAAGACGCGATGGACAAAGTGTATCGCACTTCCAACGAAAAATACAGAGCGGTTATCGAAGATATTAAAGACTGTCAAAGCCGTAGTCAGCCTGTGTTAGTCGGTACCACCTCGATTGAAAACTCTGAACTCATTTCACAAAAATTAACCGAGGCTAAACTCGAGCATCAAGTGTTAAATGCTAAGCAGCACGAAAGGGAAGCGCACATTATCGTGCAGGCTGGGCGGCCTAACATGATTACGATAGCTACCAATATGGCAGGTCGCGGCACCGATATTGTGCTTGGCGGTAACCCAGAGCCAGAAATCCAAGCAGTGCGTGAAGACCTTGATTTGAGTGATGCAGAAAAAGAAACTAAGATAGCGCAGACTAAAGCCAACTGGCAGCAATTACATGAGCAAGTGGTGTTGTCAGGGGGTTTGCATATTATTGGAACAGAGCGCCATGAATCTCGACGGGTAGATAACCAATTGCGTGGTCGCTCTGGTCGTCAAGGCGACCCAGGCTCTAGCCGTTTTTATCTTTCACTAGATGATCAACTATTGCGTATATTTTCGGGAGACCGTGTTTCTGCCATTATGGAACGGCTGAAAATGCCCGAAGGTGAAGCTATCGAGCATTCAATGGTGACACGTGCAATCGAAAACGCACAGCGCAAGGTAGAAGGTCGAAACTTCGATATTCGTAAACAATTGCTGGAGTTTGATGATGTATCTAACGATCAGCGCAAGGTGATTTACGAGCAGCGTAACGAATTGCTAGAAGCAGTTGATGTAGGCGAAACCATTACTGCGATGCGTCACGATGTATTAATGGATATCATTTCGACGCATATCCCACCGGGTAGTGTAGAAGAGCAGTGGGACGTATCTGCGCTAGAGAAGAACTTAATCGCAGATACAGGGTTAGCATTGCCGATTGCTCAATGGTTAGAAGAGAATCCTGATTTGCATGAAGAGACACTACGCGAACGCGTTTTTGAGGCGGCTGATCATAGTTATCTTGCTAAAGAGCAGCTTGCGAGTGCCGAAACTATGCGCCAATTTGAGCGTTCCGTTATGCTACAAAGTATCGACATGCATTGGCGAGAGCATTTATCTGCGCTCGATCATTTACGTCAAGGTATTCACTTGCGCTCATACGCGCAAAAAAATCCAAAACAAGAGTACAAGCGTG
>JBQTJZ010000011.1:0-8749 GCA_052386615.1 Methylophilaceae bacterium | reverse complement strand
ATGACATCTTCAATATTATCAATCACGGCTGGTTCGGTAAGCTCCAGTTTCAAAAGATCAGGATTAATGCCCATGTTAACGATAATTTCACTTAACTCTTGCACAAAATTGACATACAAAAACTGTTTTGCGCTGATGTTCACGGAAATTCTGATCTGACTTAATTTTGCTGAACGCTCCCATGCTTTCAGTTGTCGACAAGCCTGTTCAAGCACCCAGTAGCCAATTTTAATAATTTGATTATTTTTTTCTGCAATAGGAATGAACTCGCCAGGGCCGATCATGCCTAGTAACGGATGTTTCCATCTGAGTAACACCTCAACCCCGATAATGTCTTGGTTAATATCTACCATACTTTGAAAATTCAGGTAAAACTCTTGGTTCTTCAATGCATGATGTAATGATGCCTCGATCGCAAAACTTCTTTCTAAATTATCTTGCGTCACCTGATCATAAAATCGATAGGTGTTGCGCCCTGCCGCTTTTGATTGATACATCGAAGTATCTGCGTGTCTGAGATGATCTTCAAAACTAAGCGGATCATCACCAAACAAGGCAACCCCTAAACTAGCCGTTGTATTAAATTCAAGCATGTCGAGCTGATAGGGCTTGTTCAGTTCGCTCAACAATTTTTGCACCACTTCGCTTGCTTGTTCGTAGGCAATATTCTGATGCGCATCAAGGTGTTCGATAATGACAATAAATTCGTCTCCGCTCAACCGCGCCACCGTATCGCCAGCGCGTACAGCCCCCACCAACCTACACGCCGCCTCTTTCAGCAACAGGTCACCAACATCGTGTCCTTTGCTATCATTCAGTAGTTTGAAATGATCCAAATCAATAAAAATTAATGCGCCATTGGTTTTGGCCCGTTTTGCATTCACCACTGCGCGCTGAAAACGATCTGCCAATAAACGTCGATTGGGCAGACCCGTCAGAGTGTCGAAATACGCAAATCTTTCTACTTCTTTCTGCGCCTTTTTTTGTAAGGAGATATCACGGATAAACCCTGTAACTAAGGGCAAGCCTACTTCTTTCAATGAAGTCAGTGTTAGCTCTACTGGAAACTCGCTCCCATCTGAGCGCATTGCCGTAAGCTCTACACGCCTGTCAAAAATATTCTTTTTGCCTGTCATTACAAACTGACGATGTTTTTCTTCGTGTGCTTGGCGCAACGAAGGGGGTACCATGACTTGTGACAATGATTTCCCCATGACATCGGCTTTTTTATAGCCAAAAATACGTTCTGCAGCCGGGTTAAATTCTACTAAATTTCCTGATTCATTAATCGTTACAATGCCATCCAAGGCGCCATCAATCACGGCGCGCAACTTTTTATCGTTTTCAATGAGTGCTTTTTCAGCCGAATTTCTTTCCGATTGCAGTGCCGAAATTAATAACATCATCACCACTAAAGTGACCATGAACATCCATAGCGAGAAAATTCCCTCGCCAGCATTAATGCTGTAAAACGCGCCATAGCCTTGCGCAGTTGCCCAAACGGCAATCGCAGATAATACAATCACCACCAACGAGCCGCCAACAATACCAAAATGCATGGAAGCCCAGATTAAGACCGGTAGAATTAAAAATATAGATAGCATGAATTGCTTATTCAAACTGGTCACCAGTGCAGAAATAGCAAGTTCACACAACGCAAACACAATCAGCCAGGCCACGAGTTGATAGGTTTGTTGTACAGTAATGCGCAAACTTTCTCTGCCCACATTAAGCACCAGTGGTAACGCCAGTAGTACCCCTATCGTGTCACCAACCCACCAGATAAACCAAATTCGCAGCGCATTATCTGCTGTAGCCAAGCCACTTAAAAACAAGGCAATGACACCCCCGGTGGCTGAAATAAGCATAGCCAGCAAAGCAGCGCCTATCATCAGGCTAATGTCTCTGTGAGACACCAAACGATGATTAAACTGAAACTTTTTAAGCAGATAGGCAGCAATAAAAGGGGCTAGGGTATTGGTAGTAGCAATACCTGCCGAGGTTAACATGGGTAATTCCAGAGAAAGTTCCACCAAAAAAGCCGCGATGTAAACCGCCGGATAGCTCACATTTCCCCAGCGCATAATGGCGCCTACCGCAATGCCCGCAGGCAACCACATCAAAGTGGCAACGACTTCTTTATAGGGAACCAATAATCCAAGCTTGGCCGTAATAAAATAAGCCAGAGCAATCAGCGTAAATTGCTTGATAGTTGAATTGGCAACGCGGTTCATAATAAATGGTCTATCTCTAATTGCATCTCAGCGCTTCATTGCTATCCAGTCCGGCTTGCACCATCTCTGCCGCGCGAAGTAACGCTTTTGCTTTGTTTTGTGTTTCTTCCCATTCGCTCTGCGGTATAGAGTCAGCCACAATACCAGCCCCCGCTTGCACATAGAGTTTATTATTTTTAATGATTCCGGTACGAATAGCAATCGCCACATCCATATCGCCATTAAAGCCTAAATAGCCCACTGCCCCAGCATAAATACCGCGCTTACTTGGCTCTAACTCATCGATAATTTCCATGGCACGTACTTTTGGTGCGCCACTCACCGTGCCAGCCGGAAAGGTCGCTTTTAGCACATCAATCGCATCCATATTCGGTTTAAGTTTACCCTCTACGTTGCTCACAATATGCATCACGTGCGAATAACGCTCTATCAGCATATTATCGGTGACTTTAACCGTACCCGTTTGCGCAACACGACCCACATCGTTGCGCCCTAAATCCATTAACTGCACATGTTCCGCGCGCTCTTTAGGATCGGCTAGCAGCTCATCTGCCAAGGCCAAATCTTGCTCACGTGTTTTGCCACGTGGGCGCGTGCCTGCAATCGGGCGCGATGTCACTGTATTGTTTTCTAGGCGCACTAAAATTTCGGGTGAAGCCCCCACTACATGATGATCACCCATATCGTAATAAAACATATAGGGCGATGGATTTAAGCTACGCAAAGCCCGATACAGACTTAACGGGGGGGCAAAAAAGTCTTGCGCGATGCGCTGACTCAACACCACTTGCATGATATCGCCATCTAAAATGTATTGCTGTGCTTGTTTGACGGCGGCTTTGAAACTGTCTTCGCCAAATTCTGAACGAGCGGTGCTCATCGAACTAGGCTGCGCCTGAGGGATTGTGACTGATTTCCTCAATTGCGCTAACAACGCTAACAAGCTTTCACATGCTTGCTCGTAGGCTCTGTTTTCATCAGGATTAGCGTAAACAATAAAATAGAGTTTCCCGCTTAAATTATCCACCACTGCAATGGCTTCTGAAACCATCAGCAGTATATCTGGCACGCCAAGCACATCTGGTTTGTTGGTATGGGCTAAACGCTTTTCGATATAGCGAATCGTCTCATAGCCAAAGTAGCCGGTTAACCCTCCGGTGAAACGGGGCATTCCATCGTAGGGAGGTGTTTTGAAACGCGCTTGAAATTGCTTTACAAAATCAAGCGGATTGATATTTTCATGGGTTTCCAGCACCTGATCGCCCTGTAATACTTGTACCGTAAAATCGCGCGCCACAATGCGTGTTGTAGCGGGTAAACCAATAATAGAGTAGCGCCCAAAACGCTCGCCCCCCTGCACGCTTTCTAACAAGTAGGAAAAGGGCGCATTGGCAAGCTTGAGGTAAAGCGAAAGCGGTGTATCGAGATCGGCAAAAGTCTCTAACACTAGCGGGATTCGGTTATAGCCTTGTGCGGCTAAAGCATCAAATTCGGTCTTGCTCATCGTGTGCAGCATAAATTCCCTTAAAAAGTGATCGCATCGGCATAAGTACTAAAGCGCACTCATGCCTAGTGGAGTTTGGTTCAACGCCACCATCGCCAACTTAAACTTACATTTTTTTTCGGGAAACTCATCTTAATTTTGCTTTTTTCTAATTAAGCCGTTGCTAATGAAGCACGTATCTCTGCCACAATGGTGTTGTAGCGATTTTTGTCCGTGTCGAGACCTTTAGTGAATATCGCATTGCCCGCCACAAACGTATCTGCGCCGGCTCTGGCGATTTCTACAATATTTTGTGCGTTCACGCCACCATCTACTTCCAGCCAAATTTCACGACCGGTTTCTTTGGTATAGGCATCAATACGAGCACGCGCCTCCTTCAGTTTACCCAAGGTGCTAGGGATAAATTTTTGCCCACCAAACCCCGGGTTGACCGACATCAGTAGCACCATGTCGATTTTGTCCATCACATAATCCAAGTAGGCCAAAGGCGTTGCCGGATTGAATACCAAGCCGGATTTACAGCCTAAATCGCGCACCATCGCTAAGCTGCGGTCAATGTGCGTTGAAGCCTCGGGGTGAAAGGTAATAATATTAGCGCCGGCTTTGGCGAAATCGGGAATAATGCGATCCACCGGCTCTACCATCAAATGGACATCGATAATCGCCCCCACGTTTTTAGAGATTTCGCGAATCGAATCGCAAACCAGCGGGCCTATGGTCAAATTCGGCACAAAATGATTATCCATCACATCAAAGTGCACGATATCAGTCCCTGACAAGATCACATCTTCAATTTCTTGTCCCAACTTAGCAAAGTTGGCAGAAAGAATGCTTGGGGCAAGTCTAAACGTTTTACTCATGGTAGTTTTCCTAACATTGCAGTCATTATAATGATGATTCAAACCGTCATTTTAACGCTATTTCTTGCTTAAGATAAGCCGATACTTCAAAATTACATAATGCAGCTCTACACCATTGGCCTTAATCACACTACCGCACCCCTTGCAATCCGCGAAAACGTCGCGTTTAGCAACGAAACTCTGCGTGAAGCGTTAAGCGATTTAACCGCGCAAAATGCGAGTGAAGCCGCCATTTTATCCACCTGCAACCGCACCGAAATTTATGTGCAATCTCAAACAGCAGAGCCGGTCGTCAGCTGGTTGGCCAATTATCATCGCCTAGAATTAACCAAAGTGCAGCCCTACACTTACACCCTGAGCAATCAAGAAGCGGTTAAGCACGCCTTTCGTGTAGCTTCAGGCTTAGATTCCATGGTGTTAGGCGAGCCGCAGATTTTGGGGCAATTCAAACAATCGGTCAAAATCGCACAAGAAGCGGGCACGCTGGGGACCCACCTGCACAAGCTTTTTCAGCGTACTTTTGAAGTTGCCAAAGAAGTACGCACCAACACAGACATTGGCGGCAGCTCTATCTCAATGGCCGCCGCCGCGGTAAAACTAGCCCAGCGTATTTTTGGCGATATCCACCAACAAAAAGCATTGTTTATCGGCGCGGGTGAAATGATGGCGTTATGCGCAGATCACTTCGCTGCACAAAAACCAAAATCCATGACAGTCGCTAATCGTACGATTGAACGCGGCGCCAGTTTAGCGGAACAGATTGGCGGTGTGGCTGTTTTGCTTAATGATTTGCCTGAGCGTTTTGCTGAGTTTGATATTGTCATCACCAGCACCGCCAGCCAATTACCCATTGTTGGCTTAGGCATGGTAGAGCGCGCCATCAAAGCACGTCGCCATCGCCCCATATTCATGGTCGATTTAGCCGTACCGCGCGATATTGAGCCAGAAGTCGCACAACTTGACGATGTATTTTTATACACGGTAGATGATCTTGCACAAGTCGTTTCTGATGGCATGGAAAACCGCCAGGAAGCAGCGGTTAATGCCGAATTGATTGTGCAAGCGCGTGTTGAAAGCTTTATGCATTGGCTTAAAAAACGCGATTCTGTGCCCACCATCAAAGCATTGCGCGATCAAGCTGAATCTACCCGTAAAGCTGAACTGGAAAAAGCACTCAAGCTGATTCAAAAAGGTGAAAGCGTTGATAAAGTTCTGGAAACGATGAGTTTAGCCATTACCAACAAATTTTTACACGCGCCTAGCCACGCGCTCCATCAAACTCATGGTGATGAGCATGCACGCTTAGAACAGTTACTCCGTCATATTTATCAAATAAAGAATTAAATGAAACCCAGCATGCTTACCAAGCTCGCCAATTTGAGCGAGCGCCTAGACGAGATTGACCGCCTGATGAGTAGTGAAGGCATCACCGACAACATGGAAAATTATCTCAAGCTTACGCGGGAACACGCGGAGATAACGCCCATAGTCCTGCAGTATCGCGCTTATGCGCAAACCGAGGCAGACATGACCGAGGCACAAAAAATGCTGGCCGACCCCGAGATGAAAGAATTTGCGCAGGAAGAAATTGAGACTGCAAAAAAACGGCATGATGAGATTGATATTGAACTGCAAAAACTCTTGTTGCCTAAAGACCCGAACGACGAGAAAAATATCATTTTAGAAATTCGCGCAGGCACCGGTGGCGACGAATCCGGCTTATTCGCGGGCGATTTATTCCGCATGTACAGCCGCTATGCCGAGCGTCAACGCTGGAAGGTAGAAGTACTCTCCGCCAACGAAGGCGAAGTGGGCGGCTACAAAGAAATCATCGCGAAAATCGAAGGTTTTGGCGCGTACTCAAAATTGAAGTTTGAGTCCGGCGGCCACCGCGTACAGCGCGTGCCCGATACCGAAACGCAAGGCCGTATTCACACCAGCGCCTGTACCGTCGCCATTTTGCCAGAGGTGGACGAAGTATCTGACGTTGTCATCAACCCTGCCGATATTCGCTTAGATACCTTTAGAGCCAGTGGCGCCGGCGGCCAACACATTAACAAGACGGATTCTGCCGTGCGTATTACGCATTTTCCTACCGGCATTGTGGTGGAATGCCAAGACGGCCGTAGCCAGCATAGCAACAAAGCACAAGCCATGATGGTATTAGCCGCGCGCATCAAGGCCAAGCAAGTAGATGAGCAAAATAGCAAAATAGCCAGTGAGCGCCGCAATTTAATCGGTTCTGGCGACCGCAGTGAGCGCATTCGCACCTATAATTACCCGCAAGGCCGTATTACTGACCACCGCATTAATTTAACCCTTTATAAAATTGACGCGATTACCGAGGGCGATATGGATGAGTTAATTGGTGCTCTTGCGGCGGAACATCAGGCTGATTTGCTGGCGAGTTTGGGTGACGATAATTAAGCAGAATTAGCCTGATTTTTTCGGCGGTATCGTAAATGCACAGTTAAATCACAGCAATTATCAAATGTTATGACCACCAGTATCAGATCCATTTTGAAGCATGCATCTGCAATGTTAGCCAATGGGCCGAACGCCTCAACCCATGATGCAATGCGAGAAGCGCAACTGTTGTTGCAACATGTGCTCAATGTAAACCGTGCATGGTTGATTGCGCATGAGAACGATGCCCTAGCGCCCAATATCCACCCGGCGTTTGAGACATTAATTAAAAGAAGATTAAATAGTGAACCAATTGCCTATATTCTAGGTGTTCGCGAGTTTTATGGCTTAAAACTCAAAGTCACAGCTGATACGTTGATTCCACGACCAGATACAGAAACTTTGGTGGAAACTGCGCTGGCTAAGATTACGTCTATCAATATGTATCGCCCGTCATTCCGACGCAAGTCGGAATCTAGTGACTTTAACCTGCTAGATTCTGACTCGCGTCGGAATGACAGCATAAAAATGCTCGACCTTGGCACAGGCTCTGGGGCAATTGCTTTAGCCATTGCCAAGCACGCGCCACAAGCTTTTGTAACAGCCACAGATGCGAGCGAGAACGCATTAAAAGTTGCCATTGAAAATGCACAAAACTTAGAAATAGCCAATGTAAAATTTGTTTTAAGCGATTGGTTTAGCGCTTTGCAAAACCAAAGCTTTGATGTGATTGTGAGCAACCCACCTTATATTGAAACCAGCGACGCACACTTAAACCAAGACGATTTACGTTTTGAGCCAATATCGGCGCTGGCGTCAGGCCAAGATGGATTAGACGATATTCGTAAAATCATCTGCCAAGCGCCGCAACACCTTACCCCTCACGGATGGCTGATGCTGGAACATGGTTACCATCAAGCGATGCGCGTATCGGCGCTAATGAAGAAAGCAGGTTTTAGCGAAATTGAAACAATAAAAGATTTGGGCGGAAACCAGCGCGTGACACTAGGCTGCTGGGTGTAAGTAGTTGTTTTTAAGCTCGATATAGCTGTGTGCTGAAAGCATAAGCCCTTCGACTTCTTGCACAGTCAGCGCCCGCACTTTTTTCGCTGGCCGTCCTACATACAAATAACCACTTTCCAACAGTTTACCCTCTGGCACTAAACTGCCCGCCGCCAGTAACACCTGTTTTTGCACAACGACTTTATCCATCACAATGCTACCCATACCAATTAAGCATTCATCCTCGATAGTGCACCCATGCAATATCACGCTATGCCCAATGGTGACGTTTTTACCAATGATAAGTGGCGCGCCAAGCGGGTCGTTGGCTGAGCGATGATTGACATGCAACACCGAGCCATCCTGAATATTACTGCCAGCCCCTATCGTAATGATATTAATATCGCCGCGAATAACCACGTTTGGCCAAACAGAAACATCCTGTGCCAAATGCACATCGCCAATCACGCTAGCCGCTGGATGCACATACGCACTATTGGCCAATTGCGGTAACTTGCCTTGAAAAATTTGAATCATCGCGCCTGCCTTGTTGGCTACTATGTTTATAAGATTCGCATAGTATAATCACTCTATGCAAGAAAAAGACTCCGTTGGCATTGTTGCCGCAAAAACCGCGCATTTTAGTGAGCCGCTTACGCTGAAAAGCGGCGTGGTATTGCCACTGTTCGACCTAGTTTACGAAACCTATGGCAGGTTAAATGCAGATAAATCGAATGCTGTAT
>JBQTJZ010000010.1:0-8102 GCA_052386615.1 Methylophilaceae bacterium | reverse complement strand
ATTAAAGACGAAGCTTCTGCAAAAGCCGCCGCTGCTAAATTACGCCCTATTTTAGGCGCAATTGGTTCAGAAGTCGTAGTTGCATTCGACCAGGAAGAAGGCACTTATCGCTTAGAAGTAAATAAATACGTGCATGGCAATTTACAATCTTGCGTCATCAATGCCGAGTTTTTAGGCAGTGGCGATTACCGCCAAATCAGCCGCATGTCTACTATGCTACAAGGCTTGCTTGGCCCCGGGGCTACCATTAAGCGTGGCGAAAAAGAGCAAGCTATTTACACCTTCAAACAAGCGCTAGATTGGCTGTTAGAAGAGGCTAAACATGGCCTTAACATTCAACGTTACAAGGGCTTGGGTGAGATGAATCCGGAGCAATTGTGGGAAACCACAATGGATCCAAAAGTACGCAGACTTTTGAAAGTGCAAATTGATGATGCGATTGCAGCCGATGAAATATTTACTACTCTAATGGGTGATAATGTGGAACCGCGTCGAGCGTTTATTGAAAACAATGCGTTGGGTGTGAATAACTTGGATATTTAAGGAGAAGGTAGCATGGGCAGCAAAGATAAGAAAAAAGAATCAAAGGGTAAACAAAAACAACCAAAAGTGCCGAGCAAATAAGAAAAAAGCAATCGTGTCGAGTTAAAACTCAACCATTTCAAATTCCGCTTTACTTACTCCACATTCGGGACAGGTCCAATCTGCTGGCACGTCTTCCCAGCGGGTGCCGGGGGCAATCCCATCTTCTGGCCAGCCTTTTTCTTCTTCATAAATTAGACCACATACCAAACACTGCCAAACCTTCATAGATTTCCTAAACAGATAATTTTTAACTAAAGCGTGATATTTACATAAAAAAGCGAATAAAAAAAGCCTGCTTTAGTGCAATTGGCAATATGACGTTTCTGCACACAGCACATTACTTGGCACAAAAGTTTTGTACGGATAAGGTAGAAAAATTACCGAACCGATTAAAACGACTAATTCTAGCTATATGAAAAGTATTAATTAGCAGTTAAACGAGACAACAAAAAAGGCGCATCAAGCGCCTTTTTACAAACAAGCAATTAAGCTTATTTATTCATTACGTACATTGTAACTTCGAAACCGAAACGCAATTCAGTAGCAGCTGGTGTTGTCCACATGGTATTTCTCCTAATGAGTTAATATGTAATGCTATGACTCGTATAGTACAGATTTGTTGAATGACAGGCGTATGTAATGTGATTAAAAATATCTAATGAAAATCATTAGATATTCTTTAATAGATTAATAATACGCGATAGCCTGCAACGGTTAAATCAGTGGCATGTATAGTAAGTTTAATACGAATTTCTTCACGCGCGCCAAACCCAATACTCACATCAGTATTAGCATTTAGATATTCTGCAGGTTTAATCAAACGCCTCAATACTGGCTGATCTTCGCTATTGGTCAGTGTTAGCTCTATATTCGGATAAGCTTGCGTGTAGTGAGCATTATTAATGAGCGCACCAGTAAAATTTATAACAGAGGCATAAATTTCATTTTCCTGCATATCAGAGTCGTCAATTTCTAGTAAATCTAAATCTTTTGGTAAAGCAATTTTACAATGTAGATAAACACAAGCCTGTGTTAGAAACGGCTTAAATTGGGGATATTCTGCAGCAATTTTAGACCGCATAAAATAAACGCTTTGCATGATAGCTGTAATAAATAGCAAGAGGCTAAATAAAAACAACCCAATATTGAGCTTGGTGGACTTTTTAAGGTATTTTGGGTTTTCAGCTAAATCTTCAATCACTATCGGCGTATCAATTTCAATATTTTTAGCAGAATCGGTAATAGTGGAGCTAAATTCACCAATATAAGTTGGCCCATCTGTAGATGTTTGGTTAAAATCAGTTGGTAGCGTTTGCGAGCTATTATCAACCCCTAGGAGACTAGCATTGCTTTGTGAAGCATCTTCAAGGCTTGCTTGATACTCTTCTGTACTTGTAATTTCATCTGAAATTTCAGTGACACGATTTTTAGCGTTGAAAATATGATCACAATGCCCACATTGCACTTTGCCGCGATGGGCTTTCAAGTGCTCTTTTGTGAGCAGAAATTGTGTTCCACAGGCTGGGCAAGCGGTAATGTAATTCATTTTCTAGTGCCAGTTAGTAGCACCCAAGCGTTTTTTTGGTGGGGATTTTCCATAGTAAACCACTCATTGTAGCGCACTAAAAGTGCCTCGGTTTGACTTTCTAATATACCGGATAATGCCAATTTACCACCTGCTTTGCAATATTTTGCAAGCGCGGGCGCTAACACCATTAGCGCGCTAGATAAAATATTAGCAACCACGACATCAAAAGTTTGTTGTGAAAATACATGAGCATCAAAAAAATGAATATTCACTTGATTTTGCTCGGCATTGTATCGGCTAGCTGTAATCGCTTGTTCGTCAATATCTACACCCACTACTTCATTAGCTCCTAGCTTTTTGGCGGCAATAGCGAGTATGCCGGAACCACAACCATAATCAAGCACACTACCCAGATTGTTCTGTTGGCTAAGCCATTCTAAGCATAAATGTGTGGTGGGATGACTACCAGTACCAAACGCTAAACCTGGGTTGAGCACAACGTTGATAGCACTTTGATCAGGTGCTTGGTGCCAAGTAGGCACGATGTATAACTGGTGCGTAATTTTAATTGGGTCAAATTGCGCTTGAGTGGCGCGTACCCAATCTTGTTCGGCAAGCATTTCAATGGAGTAACTAAACTGTTTGATCGTTGTTGTAAATTGTAGTTGTTGCAAAACTTGAGCGATATCGGCACCTTCACTGAACATGGCAGTAATAATATTTTGCTGCCAAACACCCGGTGGAGGGTCACCTGGTTCGCCGAATATCACTTGTTCCGCTGGTGTCTCAGCATAAGCATCTTCAATGCTTACAGAGAGCGCTCCAAGTGCCATTAGCGCGTCACTTATCGCATCGGCATTTTGGTCGTTTGCCTGAATTTTGAGTAAAAGCCACGTCACGCAAACTACTTGCTATGGATACCCAGTTTTTGTTCGAGATAATGAATGCTGGTACCGCCCAAGTGAAAAGCATTGTCCGCCATCAAATCTGCGTGCAAAGGCACATTGGTTTTAATGCCATCGATCATCATTTCTGACAATGCAATACGCATGCGTGCAATGGCTTGGTCGCGCGTGGCGCCATAGGTAATGAGTTTGCCTATCATCGAATCATAATTGGGAGGTACTGCATAGCCAGCGTAGGCATGCGTATCAATACGTACCCCTGGCCCACCTGGCATGTGGAATGTGGTGATGCGCCCTGGTGAGGGAATAAAACTATAAGGATCTTCTGCATTAATGCGACATTCGATAGCATGCCCGCGGAGTTCGATATCTTTTTGGCGGAATTTTAATTTCTCACCCGCCGCTACAAAAATTTGTTGTTGCACAAGATCAATGCCAGTAATCATTTCGGTTACTGTGTGTTCTACTTGTAAGCGGGTGTTCATTTCAATAAAGAAAAATTCACCTTTTTCATACAAGAATTCAAAAGTACCTGCGCCACGGTATTTAATTTTACGACAGGCTTCAGCACAACGTTCGCCGATTTTGTCACGCAATTTAGGGGCCAACAACGGTGAAGGCGCTTCCTCAATAATTTTTTGGTGGCGACGTTGCATGGAGCAATCACGATCACCCAAAAATACAGCATTACCGTGCTGATCAGCGAGAATTTGAATTTCTATATGGCGCGGATTTTCTAGAAATTTTTCCATGTATACCACGGGGTTGCCGAAGGCAGCCTGTGCTTCAGTTTTCGTCATGCTTACCGCATTAATAAGTGCTGCTTCAGTATGTACTACGCGCATACCACGTCCGCCACCGCCACCAGCAGCCTTGATAATTACCGGGTAGCCAATTTTTTTTGCAATTTGGATAATTTCAGGAGCATCGTCCGGTAATGCGCCATCAGAGCCGGGTACACACGGCACCCCCGCTTTTTTCATGGCATCTTTAGCGGAGACTTTGTCACCCATCAGCCGAATAGTTTCCGCGCGAGGCCCTATAAATACAAAACCGCTTTGCTCAACTCGCTCGGCAAAATCTGCATTTTCCGATAAAAACCCATAGCCTGGATGAATGGCTTGTGCATCAGTTACTTCAGCTGCACTAATGACAGCAGGAATACTTAAATAACTTTGGTTGGATGGCGCAGGGCCAATACACACAGATTCATCCGCCAGTTTGACGTATTTTGCCTCTTTATCGGCCACGGAATGTACAGCAACCGTTTTAATACCAAGCTCACGGCAGGCGCGTTGCACCCTTAACGCTATTTCGCCGCGGTTTGCGATCAGTATTTTCTCAAACATACGCCATTAACCAATCACAAATAAAGGTTCGCCGTATTCAACGGGCTGTCCGTTTTCGACCAATATTTTTTTAATGACGCCTGCATAATCGCTGTCGATTTCATTAAGTAATTTCATCGCCTCAATGATACAAAGCGTATCACCCACAGCGACGCTAGAGCCTATGTCAACAAAAGATTTGGCATCTGGTGAAGGAGAGCGGTAAAAGGTGCCCACCATCGGCGATTTAATGATATGACCCTCTATTGCGGCGGGAGCTGCTGCCTCGGTCACAACAGGGGTAGCCGATGGCATAGAGGCTTGTTGCTGAGCGGGCATGGCTGTGTAATGAGCAACGGGGGCTGTACTGTGCATAAGTGCGCGGCTAATGCGTACTTTTTCTTCACCTTCAGTGAGCTCAAGCTCAGAAATACCAGATTCCTCTACCAAATCAATTAATTTTTTAAGTTTGCGTAAATCCATAATGACCTCTGATATAAGCTAATTTGGTTTAATAAATTTAGTTTTTTAGTTGATTAATGGCAAAACGTAATGCAGCGTTATAGCCTTCAGCACCTAACCCGCTGATAACACCAACCGCGATATCACTAAAATAAGAGTGATGCCTAAAAGTTTCGCGTGCATAAACGTTCGATAAATGTACTTCGATAAACGGAATTTTGACCGCCGAAAGAGCGTCGCGAATGGCAATAGAAGTATGCGTAAAAGCAGCAGGGTTGATAATAATAAAATCAACTTTATTGATAGCAAGTGATTGAACTTTAGAAACAATTTCAGCCTCTGCGTTACTTTGAAAAGCTTCCAGCGAAATGCCAGCGGCTTTGGAAAGTTGACTTAGCTGTTGATCGATATCAGCAAGCGTTAAGTTGCCGTAATGCTCCGGCTCACGCGCGCCCAGCAAATTAAGGTTAGGACCATGTAAGACTAAAATAGAGTTAGTCATCAGGGCTTACCTTTTTCAGCGCTCGTTTCCGCATTTTCTTACTTTTATTCATAAGCGCGAGTTTGCCGAAGTTAAGCGACTTTGTCCAGCCAATTCGCTGAAATTAAGCGAAATTGTGAAGATTAATCGACTTAAGTATTTGAATAAAAAAGCTAAACAGGATTAGATTAACGGATGCAATGTTTTCTCTAAAAGTGACTTGGTAATGCGACCAAAGTAGGTTTTTTTAATAGCACCATCGCTATTAATAATGACTGTATATGGCAACACGCCTTTGTTGTTACCTAGCCCCGATGCTAATTCCATGCCTCCATTTTCCGCCGCTAACAGAGGGTAGCTTACTTTAGTTTCCTGTCTAAACTCGTTGACTAGCCCTATATCATCAATAGCAATACCGATGACGATAACGTTTTTATCCCGATATTGTGTATTTAATTCAGACAGCTCTGGCATTTCTTCGCGGCAGGGGGGGCACCAGGTTGCCCAAAAGTTAAGCACAATAATTTTACCTTGCCATTGCTTCAAAGCCTGTGGCTCGCTGTTCCCATCAGGGAAGGTGGCTGCAAATAAAGCTTGGGTAGATGCGCTGTTGTCCGCTTGCTCGCTTGTGCCCGAAATAAGAAAGCTTGTAGCAAAGCCAATACAAATGATAAGAATGATAGAACCGATAGGTGAGAGTAATTTTTGTAACATTTGATTTTACTTTACTTAATAAGAAATAAGAGGAGAGGCTACTTTGAAGCGCTTATTGTAAATTGACTTGATTCACAATCGCTAAAAATTTTGTGGCGTTTTCATAACCGATAACCTTAATGGCTTTAATTTCTGCTCCAGATCGATTGAAAAAAACAATGCCCGGCGGACCAAACAAATTAAAACGTTTGAGTAAAGCAATATCATCCGCCGTGTTATTCGTTACATCGGCTTTTAACAAAACTGCGTCTTTAAGCGATTTTTGCACCGCAGGGTCGCTAAAAGTGAATTGTTCCATTTCTTTGCAAGAGACACACCAATCTGCATAAAAATCGAGCATGACAATTTTGCCAGTCGCAGCACTAATTTGTGAGTCCAGTTCGGCAGAATTTTTTATGGATACAAAAGGTAAAGCAGTTTCAGTGTAGTTTGCACTTGCATTACGTAAACCAGCTAGTGGATGCAAGGGGGATTTTGCACCAGATAATGCACCAATTAATAATGCAATACCCAAGGCAAGCGCAATAATGCCGATGCCTTTCCAAAAACGCATCCATGGGTGTGATTTTCCAGTAGCGCTATTCAAAGGCAGGTTGTCTAAAGCGTGCAAATAAATGGCAGGAATAATAAGTAGTGCGGCCCATAGTAGCATTTGTAAATTCATTGGAATCACTGGCGAGATAACATAAATGGCAACCGCGAGCATAACTACGCCAAAACAGTGACGTACGGTAGCCATCCAAGGCCCCGCCTTAGGTAATACATGGCCAGCGGACGCACCTATCAGCAATAAAGGGACACCCATGCCGATAGATAAGGCAAACAACGCTACACCGCCTAACACAACATCATGTGTTTGACTGATGTAAAGTAGCGCTCCAGCCAATGGCGCGGCAACACATGGACTTACAATAAGTGCAGAAATGCTGCCCATGATAAATACGCCGATAAACTGTCCGCCTTTAAGCTTGTTGGTGGTGTTAATCATACGATTTTCGATACTTTGAGGTAACCGAAGCTCATAAAAACCAAACATAGAAAATGAGAGAATAACAAAAATAAAAGCGGTTGCACCTAGTATCCAAGGGCTTTGTAGCGCATTGCTTAACAATTGGCCAGATAACCCCGCCGCAATGCCGGCTAATGTGTAGCTCAGCGCCATGCCTAG
This sequence comes from Methylophilaceae bacterium, assembly GCA_052386615.1. GTDB lineage: Bacteria > Pseudomonadota > Gammaproteobacteria > Burkholderiales > Methylophilaceae > JBQTJZ01. The sequence goes on along the minus strand of JBQTJZ010000010.1, from coordinate 931 downwards.
CACGTAAGCCAGTGAGAGGTTAAAACTATGAACTCGACAAGTGCCGTGATGATGTGATTTTTGATCACCCACAATAATGCCAGAAAGGATAGGAATCATCGGCAACACGCAAGGGGTGAACGATAAGAGTAAACCAAAACCAAAAAACCCTGCCGCAATTAACCATAATTTACCGCCTTTCAGCAAGCTAGTTGCTTGATCATCATTAGAGGCGTCATTATTAGTGCCCGACCCGCCGGATGGCGAATTGTCAGTGCTAGCTAGCATTGTGATGTTGTAAGTTTTGCGTTGCGGAGCGTAGCACAGGCCTTTCTCGCTACAACCTTGGTAAGTCACATCTAAAACAATCTCTTTTGCGGTGTTTTCGGTCGTTATTTTTGCGAGAAAATCATGATGATATACCTCCGATTTACCAAAATTCGGATCGTCTTTTATCTCTCCTGCTGGTAAGTTTATTGCATTAATTTTGCCTTGCTCAGCATTTTTAATCTCGAATTTAAGGCGCTCTTTATAAAGGTAATGCCCTAGTACAATGGTGAATTTAGCTTCTAATCCATTGCTGGCCGTTGCTTTTACATTGAGTTTAAAGGCTTCATCAGGGGGTAAAAAATCGTCATCGGAAGATTCGGTAAATGCATTTTTACTGACGTTAGTAGTGATATCTGCAGTGGCTGACTGCCCTATCACTAATAAAAATATACTTAACCATAGTATTAAAAGTGAAAAACGTTTTAACATTGCTATCCTAGTTTTAAGATAATTAAGCGTTTTGCCATTGTATTATGTGTGGCAAACCACCATGTAGATTGAGAACAATTATTTCAGGAAGTTCGACAACATGCGTTTTTTAATAGTCCTCATTTTACTTGCTTTTCCCATCGCCGAGATATTTCTGTTAGTTGCACTTGGTCAGCGTTATGGCTGGTGGCTA
>JBQTJZ010000009.1:0-2683 GCA_052386615.1 Methylophilaceae bacterium | reverse complement strand
GTAATTTAACCTGCATGGCGAGAGGCAAATCGGCAACTTCATCTAAAAAAAGTGTGCCGCCGTTAGCTGCCTGAAACAGACCTAGGGTGTCTTGTGTTGCACCAGTAAAAGCTCCTTTTTTATAGCCAAAGAATTCACTTTCCATCAATGTTTCTGGAATTGCACCACAATTGACTGCCACAAAAGACTTATCTCGACGAGAACTGTTGCTGTGAATGAGTCTGGCAGCAAGCTCTTTACCACTTCCAGATTCGCCACTAATGTACACAGGGGCTTGGCTGCGCGCCAGTTTTTCTATCATCATACGCGCTTGGCTCATAGCCTGTGAACTGCCAATAAGCTCAGCCGTATTGTGCGTTTCTTTGTCGTCAGAGCGTGATAGTTTAAGTGCAGATTCAACTAAGGGACGCAATTGTTTGAGTGAGATTTGTTTGGTGAGATAGTCAAAAGCACCCGCCTTTAAGGCGGATACTGCGTTTTCTGCGCTACCATAAGCGGTAATTACAGCGACTGGTAAGCCACTATATTCTGCTGAAATATGTTCAACTAATTCCAGCCCAAGGCCATCGGGTAAACGCATATCTGTTAGGCATAAATCATAAGCTTTGCTGGCTAAAAGATGTTTAGCTTCTTCTAAATTGGCAGCACTATCGGCGTGAATATCCATGCGCTCAAGCGTAAGAACGACCAATTCTCGAATGTCAGTTTCGTCATCTACTACTAAACAGTTAAATTGCTGAGTCATTGAATCTTAAGCCTTTTTGATGAGCATCATAAATTGCGACCCGCTATTAGAGGTTTTGTATTGCAGTTTTGCACCATTCGCATCCGCTAGCTCGCGTGCAATATAAAGCCCTAATCCAGTTCCCGATTTTTCGGTGGTAAAAAATGGTTCAAACAAATGACTCACCACACTTTCAGGAATTCCATCACCATCATCACTTATTTCAATGTGCACGGAACTTGTTTTTCCTGTTACATACACATCTAATTTTAGGCTATTTTTAACTTGCTTGCAGTGACGCCAGCCATTTTTACACAAGTTCCACAAGATTTGGTTTAAGTGCCTACGGTCAAACGCGATCAGCGTATCCGCATTTTTAAGGGTTAACCTAAAGCAGCTATCAGGAATTTTTTCAACCGCACAAAACTGGCTGTAAAAATCCGTGACAAAGTTTTCCAATTGAATTGATTCCTGATTAGTGCGGTCGCGCCGGTTCAATTCGAGGACATCTTTAATAATTTGATCGACGCGTTGCACATTATCGCTAATAATTTGCAACATACGCTTGGTGGCAGGGCTGGCGTCATCCTCTTCTTGTAGTAACTGGTTAGCGTGGCTAATGGCACTTAAAGGATTGCGAATTTCATGCGCAATATTCGCAGTCAAACGCCCTAATGCTGCCAGCTTAACTTGATGCGCTTGTGTTTGCATCTGCGACCAGTCTTCAATAAAAATAACAGCGCCTTGGCTACGATTGTCTAAACCAAGGTTGTTTGCAATTGGTAAAAAGCTAATTCGTAGTTCGCGAGTAAGCGTGTTTATTTTTAAAATATTTGGCGTAGGGCTCTCAGATAAATTGTTTGCATCTTCAAGCCAGTGTTCCATCAAGCGGGTAATTTCGGGAGAAATTTCATTTAATCGCTGTGCTTGCCAATTTTCGCCTTCTAAACCAAGCAATGTCTCCGCCTGTAAGTTATGGTGTTTAATTTGTAGATGCTGATCTACCACCAGAACACCATCTTGCATTTCATGCGTAATCAGTGCGTTGATTTGTGCAAGATTTTGCACGTCTAAACCACGCTGTGAAGCCAGTAACTCACTTTGTTGAACGCGCTGCGCCAAGCTGTGGGCAAGCCAAGCGATAGCAAAGCAGGCCAAGCTGAGCATGACGGCAGCCGTATAGTTATCAAATGCTCTGTCTAGAAAAAGCGCACTATAGGTTTGTTCGAGCAAAATGGCAATGGTTGCAACGGCCGCATAAAATAATGCCAAGCGACCATCACTGATTAAGCTAGTACCGGCGATAGCAATGATAAGTAATAGACCAATGCCGGTTTGATCTGAGTTTTGTGCGTGCATGAGCAACACAATAAAAACCACATCAAAAATGATTTGCCACGTAAGCGTTGTTTCAATATCGGGTTTTTCCAGCCAAGTAAAAATAGCGGCTAAGCCGCTAAAAATTAAATAACCAATGGCGACCAGTGTAAATAAATCGGGTTCAATGTTATGCCACCAATTGCTATCTTGTATAAGGTCTTGTGTCACCACAAGCATCAGTGCAATCAGTACTCTATAGGCGTTATAAAGCTTGAGGCTACGCCAGCGCGAGGTGTTTATGAGGGCTTCAAAATTGGGGGCCAATTCAATCACGCTATTATTATTTTTCTGAATCTTTGGGTTGGCAGTTCGGGTTATTACAATAGATTAAGCCACTCATCACATGACTTTCATTTTCTGGAATATGTAATCCACATTGGCTACAAAGGACAATCTTTTCGGGATTATCGATGTCTTTATTGGTTGAGGTCTCTGACATTTTTGCGCGGGATTCAGCGCCAGCAATAATCCGTTTGAACACATGATAAAGTATCCAAATTAAAACAATCAGTAATAAAATGCGAGCCATAGCGCTTAAATATGAACTTGATTGGAAGAGTGTAACCAAAAGCCATCGTA
>JBQTJZ010000008.1:0-2531 GCA_052386615.1 Methylophilaceae bacterium | reverse complement strand
TGCCGACATATCAACCGCGATGCCTGGTGAAACAGTAACGCCCAGATACTCGGCAACCATCTCCAAACCATGCAGATTATTGTCATCCAATAACCATAATAAATTACCACCAGCCTCAAGATACGTCTTAATCTTTTTAGCTTCGATTTCGCTCACATTCACTTGCGGGCTTGCGATTACCAGCATCGCGCCATTACTCGGTACCTCTTGCGCAATGGTTAAATCGGGATTGGCGAACTTAAAGCCTTTAGATTCCAGTTGTTTACCAAATTCACCGATATCGTGATTTTTAATGCCTTGCAGGTGGCGCTCACCATGACCATCCAGATACATAATAGGTCGCGTATTGGTGCGCGATAAACGCACTAGCAAATTGGTCATATCCTGCTCGGCAATCGGCGGAGAAATATGCTCAGAACGCTTGTTGTATTCCACCACAATCTCGCCATCTTCCTTAATATTCGCTTCTTGCGCGAGTTTTGGCTCGACGGATGGATTAATGAACTTAAGTTTGATATCTTTTTTCTCGCGTTGATAGCGCGCGACGAAATCGACAATGACTTTACGGAAAGTATCGCCCCGATTCGCATCGTCATTAGTAGCGTAAACGGTAATGTTAACAGGGTCTTTCATTTGTTTAAGCACGTTTACACTACCGGGCGTTAATATATTGCGATTAGCCTGTGTGATATCTTTGGCATAGCGATATTGGCCTGCCAGATAGCCTAATAGAATGACCAGCAATACAAACAAAATGACAAAAAACCAGCTTTGCGCCAGCATTTGAAGTCTTAAATTACGGTTGATTTTCATACGTTAAACCTGATTAACCTCTTAAACGGTCTGCATCTAAACGACGAATCGTTAATATTAAAAAAGTCACAATAAATAGCACAAAATAAGCAATGTCTGCTGTGTCTATCAAACCGCCTGCAAAGGACTGAAAATGCTTCATAAGAGAAAGTTGCGACATCGTATTGCTGGGATCACCGGCAAAAAAGCGGTCTAGAATCATCAGCGCGAATAGTGCGATAAAACTCAATATGGCTGCCACCACTGGCTGTGAAGTGAGACTAGAGAAATATAAGCCTAATGCAGAAAAACTCGCCACCAACAAAAACAAACCTAGTGAATTTGCCAGAATATAGCCAAAATCGATATCCGACCAAATGTTAAGTGTGAACAGCATCAGCGCGATATACACAATCAAAATGGTTAAAAATGTGACTAATCCAACAAACTTGCCTACCACAATTTCGGTGAGTGAAAGGGGTGCGCTAAATAGAAATGGCAAAGTCTGGTTACGACGCTCTTCAGAAATTAGGCGCATGGATAGCAGCGGCACAGCAAATAACATGATAAATGAAGCCAGACCGTATACAGTTTGACCCACAAACTGGGTGACCCCGTAACGCTCGGCAGGACGAATCGCGCCGGACATTACCTCAAAATAATCATTAATCCCATTCAAATAATAAGTACCAAAGGCAAACATGAGTAACGCCAAAATAATCCATCCCATCGGCGAGGCAAACATGCTTTTGAGTTCTTTTCTCGCAATACTAAATATCATCCTTGATTCCCCTATACCTAGTCTGCTACCGTGCTTGGCGCAACCGCATCTTGGAAAGTTAACTGCATAAACACATCTTCCAAACTAGTCTGATCTGGCGCGATTTGATACAAGCCCCAACTATTTTTTACTGAAGTTTTCACTATGTCTTCGTGTGGCGTAGCACCTTCGGCGAAGCGGATGCGTACCATGTTATCTTCTAGTGCCTCAACCTCGGTGACCCCTTTAATTTTTGTCAGCAGTGCTGTATCTGGCGTATTTTTGAAACCCACCAAAAGATTATTACCAACGCGTTGACGTTTTAGCACATCTATTCCGCCATTAAATACCAACTTGCCCTTATCGATAATCTGTACGTGGTCACACACCATTTCGACTTCCGGCAGAATATGGGTGGATAAAATCACGCTATGTTGACCGCCAATTTCACGTATGAGCGCACGGATATCACGAATTTGGATAGGATCGAGCCCCACGGTTGGCTCATCTAGAATCACCACCATTGGATGATGAATAATGGCTTGCGCAATACCAACCCGTTGCTGATAGCCGTTGGATAGATTCTCTATCAGACGTTTACTCATGTGGCTCAACCCGCAGCGCTCTTTCGCGTTTTCTACCGCTTTTTTAATATGCTTGCTGCTCACTTTGTGCAAACGTGCGGCGATGGTTAAATATTCATCTACCGTAAATTCTTTGTACAAGGGGCGCGTTTCAGGCAAATAACCTATCAGGGCCTTGGCTTCTTTCGGATTTTCTATCATGTCGACGCCGCAAATTTTAACCGATCCTGCGCTAGCGGCTAGGTTACCGGTAAGCATCTTCATGGTAGTGGATTTGCCCGCACCGTTCGGACCTAAAAATCCGAGCACTTGGCCTTGCATGAGATTAAAACTAACATCGCTCACTGCTGGACGTCCGCCGTAAAGCCGCGTGAGTTCGATTGCTTCTACTGTAA
>JBQTJZ010000007.1:0-14644 GCA_052386615.1 Methylophilaceae bacterium | reverse complement strand
GTCGTCTAGTTAAAATACAATAAAAAAGCAATTCAATACAGATTCAAGAATAAGTAACTCATAAACAAAAAATTTAGAACAAATTTTACATTTAATATCTAGTTGTTAATTATAATGATAATTAACTAAATTTAACAAACTAACCCTTAGGTAAGTGTCAAAAAGGGATGTCATCGTCAAAGTTATCAAACGCTGCCGCGCCAGCAGGCGCTTGCTGCTCCGCCGGCTGATTTGAAGCTTGCCTTGGTGGCGTCTGATTAAAATCTTCTGGGGCATCTATTTGGCCACCCTCATAACTTACGCCTGCTCCATCACTTTTGTTACCCAGCATTTGCATGTTGTCGCCAATAATTTCAGTGCTATAACGGGTTACACCGTCTTTTTCCCACTTACGGGTTTGCAAGCGGCCTTCTATATACACCGGGCGACCCTTTTTAAGGTACTCCCCTGCGATTTCAGCTAACTTACGATACATCACAATATTATGCCACTCGGTTTTTTCCTGCTTTACGCCTGATTTATCTTTCCAATTTTCAGTGGTGGCAATACTAAAATTACACACCGCTTCTCCATTTGGCATATAGCGCACTTCGGGGTCGCGTCCCAAATTGCCCACTAAAATGACTTTGTTTACCGATGCCATTATTTTCTCCCTATCAGTTTCAATATGTTTTGCTCAATAGCCAATTGCGCTTGGTTACTTTGCTGGCTATTTATTTTAACCATTAAAGTACTTTCTTTGGCTAACGCTACTACTTCTTGCACGCCCACTATTTCCGCAATTTTGTTGGTAAGTTGTTTTGCTTTTTCTTCGTTTAACAATTCAACATGATACATCTTTGTTTTAACACTGGGGGGCGTTTGCATGCCAAAGGCGAGCAATAACCAGACCCCCATGAGTGCGGCACAAAACATAAATACAGTAGAGAATCCGTAACGGCTCGATAAATAGCCGCCCACCACGGCACCCAAAAATACGCCTAAGGATTGTGCGGTGTTGTGCACGCCAATGGCTGTGCCTTTATAGGCCGCTGGCGCCATTTTTGAAATGAGCGATGGCAGGGTCGCTTCTAACAAATTAAATGCAGTGAAATATATCAACAACGAAATGACTACCCCCCAAAACTGATGAATCATGTCGGCAAACATCAACTGTGCAAACAGCATCAAAGCAACTGCCCCAATAAATACAGGTTTTAACTTTGCACGTTTTTCGGCGTAAATAACCGCTGGTAACATCAACAAAAATGATGCGATGAGTACTGGCAAATACACCTGCCAGTGCTGGTTTTCGCTCATGCCACTGGTTTCTTTTAACGCAAATGGCACCACAATAAACATGGCCATTTGCGCACCATGTAAGCAGAAAGTACCAAAATTAAGACGTAACAATTGTGTATCACGTAGCACGTCTTTGATTTTATTCGGTGCAGTTTGCGCATCTGAATGAAAGTGGCTGTTGACTGGGTCTGGTACACAATATTTCACTACGCCAATCGCTAGCAAAGACAATATCGCCGTCATCCAAAAGATCCCCGTCACGCCTATCCATTGGTTCAGTAAAGGCCCTGCCACCAGCGATAGGGCAAAGGTAATGCCAATGGTGCCCCCTATCATCGCCATGGCTTTGGTACGATGCTCTTCACGCGTCAGATCTGCCACCAATGCCGTCACCACGGCTGAAACTGCTCCTGCGCCTTGAATAGCGCGGCCAATAATCACTGTGACAATATCTGTACCCATGGCAGCAACTACGCTGCCAATCACAAACAGAATCAAACCGATGTAAATCACTTTTTTGCGCCCATACTTGTCGCTCGCCATGCCAAACGGCAGCTGCAACAACACCTGCGTTAACCCATAAGCACCAAGCGCCAATCCAATCATGGTATGGTCACTACCCCCTTGTAAGGTTTCTGCATAAATAGCAAAAATAGGCAGGATCAAAAACATGCCAAGCATACGCAAACCATAAATGGAAGCAAGACTGATGGTCGAACGCAACTCGGTGCGCGACATCTTTTCGGAAATTTGCATGAATGTTTGGATGAAACCTAAATAATTGCGTATATTATCAGGTTGGCCCAATTTTCGTTAATGCACAATGGAATATATTAAAATTCGCGGTGCACGCACCCACAACCTGAAAAATATCTCGCTGGATATTCCACGCAACAAACTTGTGGTCATTACCGGTTTATCTGGTTCTGGTAAATCATCATTAGCCTTTGATACACTTTATGCTGAAGGCCAGCGCCGTTATGTAGAAAGCCTTTCCGCCTATGCGCGCCAGTTTTTAGCACGCATGGATAAACCCGATGTAGACTTAATTGAAGGGCTATCCCCCGCCATTTCGATTGAACAAAAATCCACCTCGCATAACCCACGCTCTACCGTTGGTACGGTCACTGAAATTCACGATTACCTTCGCCTTTTATACGCGAGAGCAGGTGATCCGGAATGCCCGGAGCACGGCATTCAACTACAGGCACAAACCGTTTCTGAGATGGTAGATAGCGTACTAAAACTACCCGAAGACACCAAGCTGATGATTTTATCGCCGGTAGTAGCAAACCGTAAAGGCGAGCAACTTGACCTATTTGACGAGTTGAAAGCGCAAGGTTTTGTGCGTTTACGTATCGACGGAAAAATTTACGAAATTGACGCACTTCCGCAACTGGCAAAAACCACTAAACATACCGTAGACGTGGTGGTAGATAGACTTAAGGTGCGTGTAGATATGAAACAGCGCCTTGCCGAAAGTTTCGAAACTGCGCTCAGGCTAGCTGAAGGTAAGGCCATTGCTCTCGAAATGGACACAAAGCAAGAACATCTGTTTTCAGCTAAATTCTCTTGCCCAGTATGTGATTTCTCGCTTGCCGAACTAGAACCGCGCTTATTCAGTTTTAACAATCCAATGGGCGCGTGCCCAAAATGTGACGGCTTAGGCAATGTTACTTTTTTTGACCCCAAGCGAGTGGTGGCTTTCCCGCATTTGTCGCTTGCCAGTGGCGCCATTAAAGGCTGGGATAAACGTAATCAGTTTTACTTTCAAATGCTCTCAAGTTTAGCTACACACTACAATTTTGGTTTAGAAACGCCGTTTGAAAACCTGAGTATACTAGCGCAAGACGTTTTGCTAAATGGTTCTGGACGCGAGCAAATTGCCTTTAGATACCTTAACGAGCGCGGCACTTTTTTTAGCAAAACCCATACCTTTGAGGGTATTCTGAATAACTTGCAGCGTCGCTATCGTGAAAGTGACTCTATGGCGGTACGCGATGAGCTTTCCAAATACATTAATAGCGCCACTTGCCCAGATTGTAACGGCACACGCTTACGCCGTGAGGCTAGACACGTAAAAGTAGCTGGCAAAAATATTCACCAGGTATGCGAGACTCCGCTTAAGCAAGCACTCACTTTTTTCGAAACGATGAAACTTCACGGGCAGAAACTGGCGATTGCCGACAAAATCGTCAAAGAGATTGAAAACCGTCTCAAATTTTTAACCAATGTGGGGCTGGATTACCTATCTTTATCGCGTTCTGCCGAAACATTATCAGGGGGCGAAGCTCAGCGTATCAGACTTGCTAGCCAAATTGGTAGCGGTCTAACTGGGGTAATGTATGTGCTAGACGAGCCTTCTATTGGCTTGCATCAACGCGATAACGATAGATTGCTACAAACACTGAAGCGCCTGCGTGACATTGGCAATAGCGTGATTGTGGTAGAACACGATCAGGAGGCAATCCTATCCGCTGACTTTGTGATAGACATAGGGCCTGGCGCTGGTGAGCACGGCGGTCAGATTGTGGCAGAAGGCACGCCCGATGAAATTAAAACTAATCTCAACTCGCTTACTGGCCAATACCTTAGCGGCAACAAACAAATTAATTACAAACGTACGCGCACCAAACCGGATGCCAGCCGTTGGCTGAAAATGACCGCGGCAACCGGTAACAATCTGAAAAGGGTAACGCTCAACTTGCCTGTGGGCTTACTCACTTGTGTGACTGGCGTCTCTGGTAGCGGTAAATCCACACTGATTAACGACACGCTTTATCGTGTGGTTTCTCATCATCTATATGGCAGTAGCACCGAACCCGCGCCCTATGGTGAAATTGATGGTTTGGCGTTTTTCGATAAGGTAGTAGATGTTGACCAAAGCCCGATTGGGCGCACACCACGCTCGAATCCTGCTACTTATACCGGCTTGTTTACGCCGATTCGCGATTTATTTGCGGGCGTGCCAGAAAGCCGTGCTCGTGGTTATGGGCCAGGCAGATACTCGTTTAACGTAAAAGGTGGACGTTGTGAAGCGTGCCAAGGTGATGGCGTAATTCGGGTAGAAATGCACTTTTTACCTGATGTTTACGTACCTTGCGATGTGTGTAAAGGGCAACGCTACAATCGCGAAACCTTAGAAATTAATTTCAAAGGTAAAAATATCCGTGAAGTGCTTGAGATGACGGTAGAACAAGCGCATGCTTTTTTCAGCGCACAACCAGTGATTGCACGCAAACTAAAAACCTTGCTGGATGTTGGCTTGGGCTACATCACGCTTGGACAAAGCGCAACCACCCTCTCCGGTGGGGAAGCGCAACGAGTGAAATTATCACTTGAGTTAAGTAAGCGCGATACTGGGCGCACCCTGTATATTTTGGATGAGCCCACCACAGGCTTGCATTTTGCTGATATTCAACTATTGCTAGACGTGATTCACCGTTTAAGAGACGCAGGGAATACCGTAGTAATTATTGAGCATAACCTAGATGTGATTAAAACCGCAGACTGGATTATCGATATGGGGCCCGAGGGCGGCGATGGCGGTGGGCTGATTATTGCGGAAGGAACGCCAGAAAACGTGGTAGAAAACAGCAAAAGTTTTACTGGAAAATACTTAAAGCCACTGCTTAAATAAGCAGTAGTGCTAAGCTTAATCTGCACCTTTTTTTGGCAATTCGCTCATGCGCATTCGTGCTTGTATCGTCGCCGTACGGCGGTTTAAATATCGCGTTGATTGATGTGCATCATAAAAACGCGGGTTAGGAATCATGGCGGCTAACTTTGCAGCTTGCACCGTAGATAAACTCGATGCGCTTGTTTTGTAATAATGCCTAGCCGCGGCCTCCGCCCCAAATACGCCATTGCCCCATTCAATCACATTCAAATAAAGCTCTAAAATGCGTTGCTTGCTCAACATTTTTTCTAGCATCAGCGTAATAATGACTTCTTCGCCTTTGCGCCAAGGTGTACGTTCGCTTGATAAAAATAAATTCTTAGCGAGCTGTTGACTAATGGTAGAGCCTCCTGCAACCAGTTTGCCCTTTTTCAGATTTTTATCCCATGCTTTCTCAATTCCTTCCCAATCAAAGCCATCGTGATGCACAAACTTTGAATCTTCAGAAGCAATCACCGCTCGCTTCAAATTGTTGGAAATTTTGCGATAATCGACCCATTTATACTTCAGCTCTGCGGTTGGTTTTTTTTCTTGAATCATCTCTAAGCGACTTTCCATAAATGCGCTGGAAGCAGGATTAAACTTAATCCACCAACAAATATGTAAAAATACCCAAAGCTGGTAGAGCAACACCCACAAAAAAAATAGCGCTAATATGCGCTTAAAAACACCATAAAACCCTAATGGTCGCGCGTTCGGTTTACGATTTAAAAGCCAGCGAATCAAGCTTTTCTTTCCATGATCACGTTTCTCAGTTTTTTGATAACGGGTTGTGTCTCTGGCCTTACCTCGCGCCACAAATAAAACGCCTCAGCCGCTTGCTCTACCAACATACCCAAACCATCCGACACCTGTGCTCCTGCTACGCGAGCTTGCTGCATAAAAGGCGTTTCACGACCATACATTAAATCGTAAGCGAGGCAATTTTTTGTGAAAATAATTTCTGGCAAAGGCAATACCAAATCCGTTAATCCAACCGAAGTAGCATTGATAACCAAATCATAGGGGGCGCTTAATTCTTCAAATGCTTTTGCACTCACATTGTCATTGGAAAATCTCATTGCCAGCTGCTGCGCTTTAGGTAAGGTACGATTGACTATCGTAATACTGGAAGCGGCAAGCAATGAATTTAAGATGCCATAGGCCGCACCGCCAGCCCCCAGAATCAGTATGTTTTTGTCCGCAATCGAAAACTGCAGATTCTGCTCAATATCGTTTCGCAAGCCAATTCCATCGGTATTGTCCCCATGAATTCTGCTGTTGATATTGGTTAATGTATTCACTGCTCCAGCGCCAGCGCTTATTGCACGCGCACTCAGCGTATCGCACAGTGCAAACGCTTCAAACTTAAACGGCACGGTGACATTGGCACCTTTATAACCCTTATCAATTAAATTTTTTACTGTTGCAGAGAAACCATTTAACGGCGCCAAAATCCGCTCATAACTGATATGGTGACCAGTTTGCTGGGCAAATTCAGCATGAATAATCGGCGATTTGCTATGCTCGATCGGGTGGCCAATAACCGCATATTTGTCTGTCATAAAAATATCATTTTCTAGTTCGACCAGGGTAATCCTGTATGCTTCCAGCCATTAATCAACGTGCGTTGTTTTTGTGCGTTTGCTTCACCCTCAAAGCCTTCTAGCATATTGTAAGATTGAGCAAATCCCAGCTTTGCCGCGATGGCGGCCGCATTGTGTGAGCGTCCCCCTGTTCGACACATGAAGATAAGCACAGTCTCCTTATCCATTTGCATCTCCAGTTGCTTGGCAAAGTCTTGGTTGGCAATCATACCCGGATAAAACGCCCACTCTATATGGGTTGCCTCTGGGATTTTTCCCCCCAAATCCAACTCTGCGGTCGAACGCACATCCACCAATTGAGCTTGTTGCACATTTTGTAGCACTTGGTAAGCCTCGGTTGGCGTTAGTGCACCCGCATAAGGTAATCCAGATTGTTGCGCACGTTTTTTGGCCTGCAAGAAAATTTCGTCTATCGTTTGCATAGTAAACTCCAATTCATCCACAAAAAAGTTGTTGCATCGATTACTACTTTGCTACATTCAAAAGCCAACGCCTGAAGTATATCGCTTTTCCGTTGCACAAAAAGCACACTCCGTTTAACGCACTTATTTGGTGCGAAATTAAGGCTGACGCACATTCATGGCGCGCTTAATATTTTGTTTATTTGCTAAGTTATTGCCTAAAAGGCACATTTTGCTATTTTTTGCTGGCATAGTTCCTGCTAATATATCGCATTAAAGTTTTGTTGTTAATAATATAGTTTCTCATCCTCTAGGCACACTCAAAATTAGGAGATTGTAATGTCTGTAGCAAAAGTAATGAAAATGGTTAAGGATAATGACATTAAATTTGTCGATTTTCGTTTTACCGACACCCGCGGTAAAGAGCAGCACGTCAGCGTGCCTGTTTCTGCATTTAACGAAGATAAATTTACTGAAGGTCATGCTTTCGATGGCTCTTCAATCTCTGGTTGGAAAGGCATTCAAGCCTCTGACATGCAGTTGATGCCCGACCCAAGCACCGCAAACATTGATCCATTTATGGACGAACCAACCCTAATTTTAACTTGTGATGTGGTTGACCCAACTGATGGTAAAGGGTACGACCGTGACCCACGCAGCTTAGCCAAGCGCGCTGAAGCGTACTTAAAATCGAGCGGTATTGGCGATACTGCTTACTTTGGGCCAGAACCAGAGTTTTTTATTTTTGATAGCGTAACCTGGAACGCCGGTATGGGCGGCTGTGGCATGCAGATTAATTCAGAAGAAGCCGCATGGTCATCTGGTGACAAATTTGAAGGCGGCAATACTGGCCACCGCCCTGCAGTTAAGGGCGGTTATTTCCCGGTACCCCCCGTTGATTCATTACAGGATGTACGTTCTGCCATGTGCATGACACTGGAAGCGATGGGGGTTCCCGTAGAAGTACATCACCATGAGGTAGCCACTGCTGGTCAATGTGAAATTGGAACTAAATTCGCTAGCCTGACACAGCGTGCTGATTGGACCCAAATCTTAAAATATGTCGTATTAAATACTGCGCACGCTTACGGTAAAACAGCAACCTTTATGCCTAAACCAATCGTAGGTGATAACGGTTCTGGTATGCATGTACACCAATCTGTATGGAAAGATGGCAAAAACCTGTTTGCAGGTAAGGGTTATGCTGGGTTAAGTGATTTTGCTTTGTATTATATCGGCGGCATTATTAAACACGCACGCGCGCTAAACGCTATCACAAACCCAGGCACAAACTCTTATAAGCGTTTAGTTCCAGGCTTTGAAGCCCCGGTTAAATTGGCTTACTCTGCTAAAAACCGCTCTGCTTCTATCCGCATTCCCTTTGTACATGGTGACAAGGCACGTCGTATTGAAGCTCGCTTCCCAGACCCAATTGCCAACCCATATTTGGCATTCTCTGCTTTACTCATGGCGGGTCTTGATGGCGTGCAAAATAAAATTCATCCTGGTGAACCAGCAACCAAAGACTTATATCATCTGCCAGCGGAAGAAGATGCAAAAATCCCAACCGTTTGTTCGTCATTAGAGCAAGCCTTGGATTATTTGGACAAAGACCGTGAATTCTTAACTCGTGGCGGTGTATTCTCAGAAGATTGGATTAACGCCTACATCGATTTGAAAATGGAAGAAGTCACCAAAATACGCATGACACCGCACCCAATCGAATTTGGTATGTACTACTCATGCTAAGTTAGCGTTGTAATGCACCAAAATAGGGCGGCTTAGGCTGCCCTATTTGTTTTAAGCGGTATTGGTTAAGTGGTATATTTGCACTTATTCGGTTTCAGCATATGGTAGTCAACCGTAATAGCTAATACTTCGTTGCTAACTGTAACAGTCTCATCTAAACTATTGTCATGCATAAACAATTTACATTAATCAGTTTCATTTTAGTGGCTTTGGGCTACCCATTTTCAGTACAAGCTGAAATTTACAAGCACGTGGATGCTGAAGGTCGCGTTACTTATTCTAATGTAAAAACTAAGGGTGCAAAAAAACTACAGCTAGAGCCAGCGGATACTAACTTTGGCGGCAATACCAGCACGGCCGCGCGCCGCGCGCCTGCCTCTAAAACAGCCACACCGGAAAACTTTCCAAAGGTCGATTCCGACACGCAAAAACAACGTGATAATTCGCGTAGAGATATTTTACAGGCAGAACTTGAAGCAGAAAAAGCTGCGCTGGCCGCCGCCAAACAAGCCTATGCTGAAGGTGAATCCAAGCCAGAAGTCTACCAAAAAAAGAATGCTGACGGCTCTTCAAGCACCTTCCGTAATGTGCCCAAGTTTCAAGAAAAAATGAAGAATTTACAAGCAGAAGTAGACGTACATCAGCGTAATGTTGAATTACTAGAAAAAGAAATCAGCACCATTAACTGATTTTTATGCATAGCAAAAGCTGGCTCAGCTTTTGCTTTAATACATGCAATTACTCAATTGCTGTATTATTTTAGACGCATGGTTCAACATATTCCCTCAGGTTTTAACGGTTTGGAGCATCTCGCCACTGCGGTGATGTTGCTTAACAATGCGCAACAAGTCGTGTATGTCAACCCGAGTGCAGAGATTTTATTCGCTCTGAGCGCCACCCAGATCGCCAAAAATCATATTTCCGAAATATTCTTACACTGTGAAATACTGCAATTAGCCATTGAAAATGCAGTTAAAAATAACAGCCCTTATCGTGAGCATGAGTTTGCCATTACCACTATCCGCCAACACTCATTTGCGGTAACTTGTACTGTTACCCCGGTAGAAATGTCTCCTGCCAGCCTGTTACTCGAATTTCAGCAAATGGATCAGCAACTACGCATTGCACGCGAAGAACGCATGTTGATTCAGCAGCAGGCCAACTCGGAGCTTTTGCGTAACCTTGCCCATGAAATTCGTAACCCATTAGGTGGGTTGCGTGGCGCGGCACAACTATTAGAGCATGAATTGCCACAACCTAATTTACGTGAATATACGCAAGTCATTATTAAAGAAGCCGATAGGCTACAAAGCTTAATGGATAGGCTATTGGTGCCGCACCGCGTACCTAAGTACGAACCTACGAACATTCACGAGGTGCTGGAGCGTGTAAGAAGCCTGTTACTCGCAGAGTCGCCCAATAACATCAAAGTGCGGCGTGATTACGATACCAGCCTGCCCGATTTAATTGGTGATCGTGAAAAACTGATTCAAGCGGTGCTCAATATCGCGCGCAATGCAGTACAAGCCTTGCAATCACAAGGCACTGCCCATGCCGAAGTCATCCTGAGAACACGCTCGGAGCGGCAGGTAACCCTCGCCAAAAAACGTTATCGTGTGGCTATTAAGTTGCAGATTATCGATAACGGCCCGGGTATTCCACTGGAAATAAGGGATAAAATTTTTTATCCCCTAGTGACAGGTCGTGAGGGCGGCTCTGGATTAGGGCTTGCCTTGGCGCAAACGTTTATTACGCAACATCATGGCATGATTGATTGTGAAAGCCAGCCTGGCAATACCTGTTTTACCATCCTGCTGCCAGTGGAAAGCACAGTCATTAAACAAGCCATTATTTTGCAATAACATTTTGATTAACCCATGAGAACACTATGAAACCGATTTGGATTTTAGACGACGATAAATCAATCCGCTGGGTATTTGAAAAAGCATTAGCGCGTACCGATTTAGAGTTCAAAACCTTTTCATCGGTTGCCGAAGCGCTGAATGCACTTCACCATGAACAGCCGCAAGTGGTGGTGAGTGACATTCGCATGCCCAATGGCTCTGGTCTAGATTTTTTAGCGGAAATCAAACAAAAATTTCCTGATGTGCCGGTCATTATCATGACAGCCTATTCCGATTTGGAAAGTGCGGTAGCTGCATTTCAGGGCGGTGCATTCGAATACTTGGCTAAGCCTTTTGACGTGGATCAAGCCATAGACGTGATTAAGCGCGCAGTAGACGAAAGCATGCGCCAAGCGGTGGATCATGTCACGCTGGAAGAAACGCCGGAAATCATCGGGCAAGCGCCCGCCATGCAAGAAGTGTTTCGTGCCATTGGCCGTTTAAGTCGCTCGCACGCCACTGTGCTGATTAATGGTGAATCTGGCAGTGGTAAAGAATTGGTGGCTAGCGCTTTGCATAAACACAGCCCACGTGCAGATAAACCCTTTATTGCCATTAACACTGCGGCCATTCCAAAAGATTTATTAGAGTCTGAATTATTTGGTCATGAGCGTGGCGCTTTTACCGGTGCGCAAGCTTCACGTCGAGGACGTTTTGAGCAGGCCGATAACGGCACGCTTTTCTTGGATGAAATTGGCGATATGCCCGCAGATTTACAAACACGACTACTACGCGTACTAAGCGATGGTCAATTTTATCGTGTGGGTGGTCATCAGCCGATTAAAGTAAACGTGCGCGTGATTGCCGCAACCCACCAAGATTTAGAAGAACGTGTGCGGCTAGGACTGTTCCGTGAAGATTTATTTCATCGCCTGAATGTCATTCGTCTGCGCTTGCCAGCGCTGCGTGAGCGGCGTGAGGATATCCCCTTGCTTACCAAACATTTTCTAGCGCATAGCGCGCTAGAACTGGGCGTGGAGGCTAAACAACTGTCGCCGGCGGCATTACGCTATTTAAGCGCAGTGAATTGGAGCGGTAATGTACGGCAATTGGAGAATGTCTGCCATTGGCTTACCGTAATGGCACCAGGGCAGAATGTCGATGTGGCTGATTTACCCCCAGAATTAAAAGATGATCATACAAAACCCATCAGCGCAAACTCATGGCAAGAAGCACTTGCGCAAGAAGTCGCCGATGCGCTGAATCGGGGTGAACACAATCTGTTAGAGACCCGCACCAAAGATTTTGAGCGTGTAATGATTATTAAAGCGTTACAACATACCGATGGTCGGCGTATTGAGGCTGCTAATCAACTAGGCATGGGACGCAATACGCTCACTAGGAAGATTCAGGAACTAGGCATTGAGAACTAAGTTGAGTCTTTGTGGTTGACAAGTGAGCAATTAACTGGCATAAAAAAAACGGCAACCGAAGTTGCCGTTTTTTAACTTATGTTTCTAACTAAACTGGCTAGGCCAGCGTTAAATTAGAAGAATAAGATTGCGCCCAATGAGATGGTTTTTGCTTTACCATCTGTTGAACCGATTTCTTCTTCAACGCTTGAGTACTCAGCTACCAAGTTCAAGTGTTTGGTCAATGGATGATAAGCACCCACGGTCCACATATCAGTTTCGAAGTCATCAGACAAACCTAGCAAACCTTCGCTCGCTGCGTCATTAGCTTCTAACTCTGATCTACCATAGCTTACGCCCAATTTAGTACCTACACCTGGCAGGGTGTAAGTAGCTTGTACGTAGTAACCATCTGAATCACGGTCGTTACCAGATGCGTCTAAAGCGCCTAGGAACTGAACCAATGTACCTAAAGCTTTACCGTCGTAGTAGTAACCAGTCAAGCCAAAGCCTGCCACGTTTACTGTTGCGCCTAAGTCCCAAGCTCTGGCAGTTTCGTCAGAAGAGTTATCTAAAGCAGTGAACTCAAGTTTTTGGCTTAAGAAGCTGGCCCATACTTTACCGCCTACATCGCCAGCCCATTCATAGCTTGCTTTACCTTCGAAAGCTGGGCTAGAACCTGCACGGCCTGAAGTACCTACGCCACCAAAACCAGCCAAAGCGTTCCAACCTTGAGTAACACCAGCAGTGAAGCTGAAGCCATTCCAGTTTGGTGAAGTGTAAGCCACTTGTGCTTTCCAGTCAGCATAGATGAAACCATTGCCGATACGACCTAAAGTGGTGGTGTTGCCAGAAAGTACGCCAGCACCAGAACCCACGCCTAACAATGTCATGTCGTTCAAAATAGCATCAGAAGCATAGATCCCTAAATCTTTACCTAATTTGATCGAACCCCAAGATTTGTCGCCGAATGTTAAGAACGCTTGACGATTTTCTTGGTTGTTTGGTGTGTTTTGAATACCAGCATTGTTTGTTGATGCACCTGGTTGGATGCTGATTGTGAAACCAACATCTAAATCGTTTTGGCGAGTTTTGCCAGAGACGCTTAAGTAGTTAGGTAACAAACCTGTAGTGATGTTGCTTGAGCTTTGAATATCGCTACCTGGATTCAAGAACACTGCATCGCCACTGAAGCTTGTATGCGTGTAGTAAGCATTAACGATACCGCCGATGTCTAAAGTCCAATCGCCAGCTGGAATCATGATACCAGCGTTAGCGCTTGTAGCTGCAGCCATCACTGCTGAAGCAACTGCTAAACTTAATTTTTTGTTCATATAATTCTCCTAAAATTTTACTTCTAAAAACCTTACTGCTAAAAATACCCTCATTTTTATCGCCAAATGTTGTTTTATTCAGCCACTTCAATGAGAAAGTTCGCGAACTTCCCTACTAAAACTTTTGTTAAGACGATTAACATTAATTTACATAAGAAGGTGATGTAAGTATGCCAAAAAGCGCGTTATTACGGCAAGTAATATGTGACTTTTGCTGACAAATATAAGCAAATGTTGTAATTGCACAACAATAGAAGCTTACTTAGTTATATGTAGCAACGTGACTTTTTGCCTATTGCTTGGATTGCCGGTCTAGCCGGCAATGACAGAAACTAAGCACGAAATGACTAAAGCGATGTTTAGAGATAATCTTCTACCGCAAATAGCCTGCGATGTTCACGGTAAGCAAACCTGTCAGTCATGCCGGCGATGTAATCTGCCACAGCGCGCGCGCGGTCTTCTTTGGCATATGCTTGATGCTCTAGCGGCATTAAAGCCACATCGGCCAAAAATGCAGTAAATAATTCACGAATGATGCGTTCTGCCTTGGCGCTCATGCGATTCACCAGATAGTGCTGATAGAGGTTTTTGCGTAAAAATTGTTTTAACGCAGTATTTTTTGCCGCCATCTGTGGGCTAAAGCTCACCAAAACAGGCGCTTGACGAATATGTTCAATATTTTTTGGCGCGAGGGTTGCGATATTACTGGCGGTGGTTTCGCATAAATCCACCACCAGCAGGTTAATCATGCGGCGTATCGTTTCGTGTATCAGCCGACGTTGCTCGAGATTAGGGTATTTTGCTTTGACCAATTGCAGATTATCCGCAAACAGTTCCACTTGACTTAACTGTTCCATAGTGATTAATCCTGAACGCAAGCCATCATCAATATCGTGATTATTGTAAGCAATTTCGTCAGCAAAATTGGTCACCTGCGCTTCTAGACTTGGGCTGGTTTTATGGAGAAAGCGCAAGCCGACATCGCCTAACTGTTTGGCATTGTTCACTGAGCAATGTTTAAGGATGCCTTCGCGCAGCTCAAAAGTTAAATTCAAGCCATCAAACTCGGCGTAACGCTGCTCAAGTTTATCGACTACGCGCAACGATTGTAAATTATGCTCAAAGCCGCCGTAATCGCGCATGCAATGGTTGAGGGCATCTTGCCCTGCGTGACCAAATGGCGTGTGTCCTAAATCGTGCGCCAGTGCAATCGCTTCGGTTAAATCTTCATGCAAGTAGAGCGTGCGGGCAATGCCGCGTGCTAACTGTGCAACTTCAAGGCTGTGCGTGAGACGGGTGCGAAACAAATCCCCCTCATGGTTCACAAACACCTGTGTTTTGTATTCCAAACGTCGAAA
>JBQTJZ010000006.1:0-6228 GCA_052386615.1 Methylophilaceae bacterium | reverse complement strand
ACCCGCTAGACAGCGTCCCCGGGATCTCGGCCAGCGCACCCTCTCCCACACCGTTACCGACGCTCCCGGTGCAATCTGCGATTTCGAGCAGACAAACTGCAACTAGATTACCGTCAGGTAATTGTTGTGTGGCATGGTGCAAGTGTTGCGCTAAAGTCAACATGCTGATTCTTTCAATTGACATCGCCAGTGATCATTGGTCACAGTTGTTTGGTTTTGCTTACAATTTATGTCGAAATAATAAGTAGATATACCCCATCCATATGACGCTCATTTTACGAAAAATGTTCATTAGAGGCATCAAGCCATTTTTCGGCTATTTGAAGCTTATTCATAACGAAATTGTGAACGCTATCGAACTGCTAAAACGCATGGAAAATTAGTGCAATAGCTTGAGCGCCAATGCAGCGGCAGAAAATCCAAATGGGGCAGTCACACAAACCGTTGAGCCATAGCCTGCACAATTTAACCCAGTGATTGAATCAATAAGTTTATCTGCCTCACAAACTATATCAGGCTTAATCATTGGCTCGCTTGAGTAAACACATTGAATACCAAAATTTGTTTTTTCTCCTTCAGGAAAAGCGTAATCGCGCCGCAATAAATTACGCACTTTTGCTAGCAATCTATCGCCTGAAACTTGGGCTAAATCAGCCGTTTTGATGTGGCTAGGATCTAAACGACCCCCTGCTCCGCCCGTCATTACCAAGGGGATATTGCCGGCAACACAAAAAGCTGCCAGTGCAGCTTTCGCTTTAGCATCATCCACACAATCAACCACAACATCGTATCGCAAACGTCCAGAATCCAGAATATTCGCTATGTTATCTGGGGTAATAAAGTCTTCCACTTCAGTCACCCTACAGTTTGAGTTAATCGCCAAAATACGCTCACGCATGGCAACCACTTTGGCTTTACCAAATGTCCCCTCTACCGCGTGCAGTTGGCGATTGATATTGGATTCAGCAATATGATCTAAATCAATTAACGTGATTGCACCAATAGCATTGCGCGCCAAGGCTTCTGCTGCCCAAGAGCCAACCCCACCAATTCCTATTACCACAACGTGTGCTGTCTGAAACTTAGTTAGGCTGGTTTCACCATATAAACGTCGCACACCACCGAAGCGACGCTCAAAATCGGGGGTGTCCGTCATGATTCTAAAACAACAAAAGCAGCTGCCAAATTTTTTTCATCGCTCACGCTTAGGTGCGTGTGTTGAATATTTTTAGAGTTAAGAAACCGTTGCAATTCTGCCGCAAGCAGCAAAACTGGCTTACCTAGTGCATCATGTCCAATCGCAATATTTTGAAACGTTGCCGGTGCACGCAAACCGGTACCAAGTGCTTTTGAAAACGCTTCTTTTGCCGCAAAACGCTTTGCGATAAAGCGTGCTTTGATTTGCGACTCCTGATAGCTTGCAAGTTCCGATTCTGCCAAAACACGTAGCGCAAACGCATCGCCAAATTGAGCTAATGAAGCCTCGATTCTCGCAACTTCAACAATGTCTGTGCCGATACCAAATATCATACAAAACGCATCATTTAGTAGCCGCTTCACGCATCAGGGCTTTCATTTCACGTACCGCGTTATCCCAGCCAACAAACAAGGCATGCGCAACAATTGCATGTCCAATATTAAGCTCTTCAAAGCCTTCCATCGCTGCAATTTTATGTACATTATGATTATTCAAGCCATGCCCCGCATTCACCACCAACCCCAGCTTCAGCGCATGTTGCAAGGCCGTTTTAATGCGTTTGAGCTCTCGGCTTTGCAGAGCCTCTTCTTCGGCATCGGCAAAGGTACCTGTATGTAACTCAACCACGGGTGCGCCTGTTTGATATGAAGCATCAATTTGTGCGATATCTGGTGCAATAAAAAGTGAGACGCGAATACCTGCACTTTTAAGTTTTTGCGTGGCGGCTTTCACTTTATTAAAATGGGCAACTACGTCTAAACCACCTTCGGTGGTGCGTTCTTCACGCCGCTCCGGCACTAGACACACATCCTGCGGAGCAACCTTGAGTGCAATATCAATCATTTCATCGGTCACTGCGCATTCCAGATTCATTTTGGTTTGTAACAAGGGGCGCAACGCAAAAATATCCGCGTCTTGCATGTGACGGCGATCCTCACGCAAATGCAAGGTGATGCTATCTGCTCCCGATTGCTCTGCGCGCAAAGCAGCCTGAATGACGCTCGGGTACTTGGTGCCTCGCGCCTGGCGCAGTGTGGCTACGTGATCAATATTGACCCCCAGTTTTAACATGCGAATTTCACTCTCTTAATCAACAATTTTAATTTTTCCCTGCATTTGCGCATGAATTTCACAATTGTAAAAAAGTGCTGCTGGTGCATCGGCTGGCACAGCAAACGTGATGCTGCCAGAGGTTGCTCCATTGCCCGTTACCCCCGAGTTATAGGCGCCTGTACTACTCGCTGATAGCTCAGTTTTAATCCAAAACGGATGCCCAGGAGTATTAATCTCAAAAATATAAGTTTGGCCGCGCTTAAGCACTAACTCAGGATTAGCTTCACCGTTAATTTTATAACTTGGGCCAGGGCCAAACGCCACCACTAAGGTAGCGTTACCGGTTTTCTCAGTTGTAACGGCGGCTTGTTTGCTGCTCGCCCCCGCATCTGCCGACACGTTATTGCCATAGGCGTTGGCATTACAAACGCCTATGCTAAGCTGCAATAGCAAGCCCAAACCTGTATAGGATAAGCGGCGTTTTGTTAAACACTTGTTCATGGTAGCTCCTTAATTGATAAAAAACCGATTTTATACAAAGTTACTGTTTGCCAATCGTGATGTCACAACCCCTGTAGATCTATGAGTAACTGTCGTGTGTGTAGCGGTTTATCGCCCAAATAATGTGCCAACAAATAGCGCATCAGCTGCTTACTTTGCTGCTGTGTTTGCAGGCTCGAATAATCATCTTTTGCCATATCGAGCAGGGTTTTGCCGCTTAATTGTACGCCATTTTTGGTTTTATGAAGTGCGCTGGCTCCATATTCAGCCTCATAACGGTAAGACCTCTCCGGTAAGACTGGTTCAGCGTTCTCGTCCTCCAGCAATGGCACCGCGTAACCCATTTCCTGCAACAACTTTAATTCAAACCGACGTAAATGCGTCGCTAGATCTTGATTATTCGCCAACGTTTTCAATGTTGCCTGATAGTAATCAAACAAGCCTTCGTGTGCATCCTCTCTCTGCAGTAAACGTAGTAACAGCTCGTTCAAATAAAAACCGCACATCAGTGCCTCGCCCTGCAAAGAAACTAAGCTGTCTGACCATTCCAGCCCATGCAAATTTTTAAGTTCATTTTTGCCCGACCAGCTTGCGTTAAGCATTTGAAATGACTGTAACTGCCCACGCATGGCTGAGCGCGGCCTGCGCGCACCTTTGGCGACGGCAGCAACACGCCCGTGCTGCTTAGAGAACAACTCTACAACCAGACTGGTTTCTTTGAAAGGATACGTATGCAATACGTACACAAGCTGGTTATCCTGTCGATTAACTGACGGCGCTACCATGCTTAACCGATCGCTTTTTCAATCAAAATCGGCACCAGCATTTCGGCACCTGAAAATAGAATCATGGCATATCGAGTACCAAGCGCATCATTCACCGGCGTAAATTTACCAAAACCGTATCTTGAATTACGCATCAGTTGCCAAGCCCCCTTAGGTTCGGCGTACTCAGGTTTTGAGAAATGATGCTTAATCTCTTCTGTCGCAATACTTTTCAGCGGGTAGTCTTCTTGATCAGCCAAAATTACCCAGCCCATCTCACCATTTTTTCCCGTATTTTTCAATTGGTATAAATACCAATCATCCTCTTCATATCGCAATTGGAATACGTTATTCACGCCACCCGTTTTGCGGTTAATAGCGTAATAAACGCCCTGATCCTCCAACTCAATCGGCTTGCCATAAATAGGCATATTCAATATGTTATTTGGCATGATTAACCTCTTCTAATCAATAACCTAGGCTTTTTAGCGCCCTTTCATCATCCGCCCAACCACCTTTTACCTTCACCCAGGTTTCTAGATATACTTTGCTACCAAACAGTTTTTCCATATCTTGCCGAGCTTCGGTAGAAATTTGTTTTAGCTTTTCTCCACCTTTACCAATAATCATCGGCTTTTGACTGTCTTTATCCACAATAATTGCGGCAAAAATACGACGCAAGTTTTTGCCGGTTTCGAACTTTTCAATTTCTACCGCGACCGAATAAGGGACTTCGTCACCTAGCAAACGAAATATTTTTTCGCGTATCATTTCGGCCGCTAAAAAACGCTCGTTTTTATCTGTTAATTCATCTTCACCAAAAATCGCAGCCTGCAGAGGCAAGTATTGACGCGTAGTCTCTAACAGTTCGTCTAAATGCAGATTTTTCTTCGCACTGACTGGAATAATCGCGGCGAAATTATGCAGCAAATCAAAATCCTGAATGAGCGGTAGCATATTATTTTTATCCCCCATTAGATCCGCTTTATTGACTACTAATAATACCGGTTTATCTTTAGGAAGCAGGCTGAGTACCTTTTCATCGGCTTCACCTAACTTCATTGGCTCAATCACAAACAGTACCACATCCACTTCGCTAAGTACTTGTGTCACTGTTTTATTCAAACTCTTATTCAGCGCATTCAAATGTTTCTGCTGAAAGCCTGGAGTATCTACAAACAGATATTGCGCATCTTCAGTCGTATGAATGCCCAATAATCGATGACGCGTGGTTTGTGCTTTGCGTGAGGTAATGCTGAGTTTTAACCCCAACAAATGATTGAGCAAAGTAGATTTTCCTACATTGGGACGACCGACGATGGCCACAGTGCCGCATCTAAACGTTTGCTTCATCAACTATCTTCACTTAGTAATATGTTCTAGCGCTAATTGGGCAGCATGCTGTTCGGCTACACGGCGACTCGACCCTTCGCCTACGGTATTCACTTTTAATTTGGCGATATTGCAGGCTACCGTAAACGTTTGCGCATGGGCTTCTCCTTCAATATTCACCACCTGATAATCTGGCAAATCTATTTTTTTACTTTGCAAATGCTCTTGCAATAACGATTTTGCATCTTTATCAATGATTTTTGGATCAATTCTAGCCAGTTTTTCGGTATATAGTTTCAGTATCACCCTCTCGGCTGAAGAATAGTCCCCGTCTAAATATACCGCACCAATAATGGCTTCCAAGGCATCTGCAAGTATGGATGGGCGACGCCATCCTGCACTTTTAAGCTCGCCTTCGCCTAGTTTAAGAAAATCGCCTATCAGCAGTAATAACGCTATTTCCACTAGGCTTGATTCTTTAACCAATTGCGCGCGCAAACGGCTTAAATCGCCTTCGGGTAGTTTCGGAAAGCGTGTATAGAGTTGATGCGCGATCACAAAGTTAAGCGCGCCGTCTCCCAAAAACTCTAGTCGCTCATTGTTATTACCGGCGTAACTCCGGTGAGTCAGTGCCTGCGCGAGTAATGCAGGCTGTTTGAACTGATAGCCTAGCCGCTTTTCTAGACTATCGAGTGACATTTCACAAAACCTTGTGAGAAACTAATCCGCAGTAGAAGCCTTAAAATCCATCAAGGCGCTCAAATTAAAGGCCAGTGGTTTAACAACCGGATACTCTGCCATCACCACTTGTTTGCCATCTTCATCTTTACTAATAATCAGATCGTTCCCGGTAATGACAGTTACATAGCCTACATTTGCGCCTTTATTAAAAGATTCAATGATGTCTTTTTTACTCATGCTGTCAAAATTAGGATCATCGCCTATTTTTTTAATGATTTTTTTAACCCCAAAATACTCAATATAAGCTGGGGCAATCTGAATGCCCGCGAATACTATCGACAACCCAATGGCGCCGACGATGATTAACCCCATAAATGTCATACCGCGTTGTTTTTTCATCACAATTTTCCTCCAAGCTTACTTAATCGAGTTGCCAATTCTGCTAACCATATCAAAATTAAACCATATAAAAAACGCTTTGCCTACCAAGTTTTCATTGGGGACAAAACCCCAAACCCGACTATCTGAACTGTTATCACGGTTATCGCCCATCGAAAAATAATGCCCTGCTGGTACCGTAATGGTTTCGCCGTTTAACAGCTTTTCACCTAGCGTATTTACCTCGTAGCGGTTTGGAATGTCATGTATAAGAATATCATGTTTAACCTCGCCTAACTGTTCTTGTAAGCGACGCGCACT
>JBQTJZ010000005.1:0-3764 GCA_052386615.1 Methylophilaceae bacterium | reverse complement strand
GTGAGGTTGAAACTAAATGACGCAGTTACTTGTTAGCGTGAAATGTCGAGAAGAGGCACTTATTGCATTCGCTGCAGGTGTCGATCTAATTGATTTAAAAGACCCTAGTGTGGGCGCGCTTGGCGCGTTAAATTTAGCTAGCACCCAGCAAATTGTGTCGGCAATTAATGGAGGTGCAGTTTTAACTGCAACAGTGGGCGAAGATCACCCATCGTTAAAAACACTTATACGTGATATTGAAGTGCGTGCTGAGATGGGAGTGGATATTATTAAAATTGGTGTTGGCCAGTTATTTTTTACAGATGATGCTTTAACCGAGTGGCTTAAACTTACTCGCCAAGGAATAAAAATGGTTGCAGTTTTTTTTGCCGATACTGAAATTGATTTGAATTTACTTGATAAATTAGGGCAGACAGGGTTTTATGGTGCCATGCTCGATACTCAGGCGAAAGATGTCCCGTTGTCAAAATTAGCCAATCACAATTACTTACAAAAATTTACATCGGCGTGCAAAAAAAATCACTTACAATCTGGATTGGCTGGATCACTTAAACCACAGCATATTGTAAATTTGATAAAAACGAATCCTACATTTATTGGTTTTCGTGGTGGGGTGTGTGAAAATTTTGCACGGCAGTCTTCACTATCGCGCCAGAAAGTGTTGGAGGTTAAAAATATGTTGCGCGAGCACAACAATCTGGGCGCCAACAGCCCAAAAAGCTTAAGTTCAGCGTTGCATAGTTAAGTTAGATTAAGTATAGTGCGCAAGTAGATGTTTGTTTTATCTTGTATAAAGAAGTTAACTAGGAGTTAAAAGATGAATAAAAAATTAATGAGTCTTGCTATTGCAGCAACACTAGGATTATCTGCATTTGCAGCCTCTGCAGATGATATGTACCGTGGGGCTTGGTACGCGGTGCCAGGCGTAAGCTACATGAACACGGATAGTGATCTCGAGGCCGATAACGGTGGTGGTGGTTTCATTAGTATTGGTAAAGAGTTAAGCCAAAGCTGGGATTTACAAGGTCGTTTAGGCTATAACCGCGCCGATGAAGATTTGGGATTAGGCATTGGCGAGAGTGGTAAATACAAACAAACCACACTAGGTTTAGATGCTTTGTACATGTTTAGCCGTGACAAATTCCGTCCATTCTTACTTGCCGGTTTAGGCGTAGCACGTAATAACGTAGATTATAAAGTGCCAGGTGTGGATATTGATGGTAAAAAAACATCATGGTTGGCTGGTTTAGGCTTGGGTGCACAATATCTGTTTAACGATCACTTTGGTTTGCAGGCAGATTTGCGTCATCAATGGAGTCGTGCGGAAGTCAGTACCAGTGGTTTGGTTAATGATGACAAAACAGAAACCATAGGCAATACATTGCTTAACTTGGGGGGGATTTTCCGCTTTGGTGCGCCAGCACCAGTGGTAGCAGAAGCTGCACCAGAGCCAGCACCTGTTGCAGCTGCACCAGAACCTGCACCAGAGCCAGCACCTGCGCCTGAACCAGTGAAATGTACACCAAAAATGGAAACAATCACTGTGGGTGCTGAGAAGTTGTTTGGTTTCGATAAAGCGAACCTAAAAGATGAAGGTAAAGCAGCTTTAGATGAAGCGGCCGCTAAAATTAAAGCAAACCCAGAAATTTCTGTGGTAATCGTGACAGGCCACACTGATCGTATTGGCTCAGAAGCCTATAACCAAAAACTATCTGAGCGTCGTGCAAATCAAGTTAAGGATTATTTGGTCGAGCAAGGCGTTAACTCGTCTATTATCGAAGCTGTGGGCAAAGGTGAATCAGAGCCTGTGGTTGAGTGTGCAGGTAACAAAGCAACCAAGAAATTGGTTTCATGCTTACAACCTAACCGCCGTGTAACTATTCAAGCTGAAGGTAAAAAAGAAAGCGGCTGTAACTAGCTAACACTGTTAATAGATTAAATTTGTGATAAAAAACCCCGCAGATGCGGGGTTTTTTATTGGCTGCACTTTATAATAAACGTATGACCAAACAAGCCGATTTAATAATAGAAGCACGTTGGGTGCTGCCAGTGGTACCCAACTGCCTGCTAGAGAACCATGCAGTGGTAATTCAGGCCGGGGAAATCATGGCCGTTTGTCCTATCAAAGAGGTTAGTCAACATTATCAAGCGATTGAAACCGTTGTTTTGAGTGAACATGTGTTGATGCCAGGTTTTATTAATTTGCATACACACGCAGCGATGAATTTAATGCGCGGCTTGGCAGATGACTTACCGCTCATGCCTTGGTTACAGCAGCACATATGGCCGGCAGAACAAAAACTGGTTTCGACCAGCTTTGTGCATGATGGTACTCTGCTTGCCTGTGCAGAAATGCTAAGTGGTGGTATTACCACATTTAATGATATGTATTTTTTCCCAGAATCTGCTGCTACAGCAAGTTTGAAAATAGGCATGCGTGCAAATCTAGGTCTAGTTGTGTTGGAGTGTCCTACAGGTTACGCGAATGATGCTGATAGCTATATTCAGCAAGGCATGGATGCACGTGATCAATGGCGTGAAGAGACGCTAATTAGTTTCAGCTTTGCACCACATGCACCTTATACAATTTCTGATAGCACATTCCAGCGCATTGCAACTTTGGCAGAGCAGGTGAATATCGGGGTACATACCCATATGCATGAAACTCAAAATGAAATTCAGGAGAGTGAACGGACGCATGGGCTACGGCCATTGGCACGACTGCACAATTTAGGCCTATTGGGCCCAGGCTTAACTTTAGCCCATTGCGTACACTTGAATGAGGCTGAAATTAAACTGCTAGTAGAGTGTGGTTGTAGCATTGCCCACTGTCCTAGTTCAAACTTAAAACTGGCTAGTGGCATCGCCCCAATCCATGCCTATACAAATCAAGGAATCAATATTGGCTTGGGAACGGATGGTGCCGCAAGTAATAATCGCTTGGATATGTTTAGCGAGATGCGTTTGGCAGCATTATTGGCTAAAGGGCAAAGTAGCGATGCCACTGCAATTTCAGCCCACAAAGCGCTGGAGATGGCGACCATAAACGGCGCCAAGGCGCTTAATTTGGAGGAACAGATAGGTTCAATTGAAGTGGGTAAGCTGGCAGATTTGGCGGCGATTAATATGTCAGCTATAGCATTACAGCCATGTTTTGATCCTGTATCACATCTGGTATATGTGGCAGGACGTGAGCATGTTAGCCATGTTTGGGTTAATGGAGATTTAAAATATTTCAAACCGGAAGAAAGTCGTGGTCTGTATAACAATGTTGAACCCCGAGAATTAGCCAATATTCTAGCGAAATGGCAAGCGAAAGTGAGCGAGTTTAGATGACTAAGAGCACGAATGTGGATATTGAAGAACTGAATAAATTCAGCGAGTTAGCCCATAAATGGTGGGATAAAAGTAGTGAATTTAAGCCGCTTCATGATATTAATCCTTTACGGTTAAATTATATTGATGACTTAGCTGTGCTTAAAGGTAAGACTGTGCTCGATGTGGGATGTGGCGGTGGTATATTGTCCGAATCGATGGCAGGCAAAGGCGCAACAGTGACTGGAATTGATTTGGGTGAGCGCGCGCTGAAAGTAGCTCAACTACATAGCTTAGAGAGTGGTGTTTCTGTTAATTATCGCTTAATTGCGGTTGAAGACTTGGCCAAAGAGCAACCCAGGTCATTTGAAGTGGTCACTTGTTTAGAAATGTTGGAACATGTACCCAACCCAGCAAGCGTCGTTGCGGCTTGTGCCGAGTTAGTTAAG
>JBQTJZ010000004.1:0-22639 GCA_052386615.1 Methylophilaceae bacterium | reverse complement strand
ATGTTGATTGCGCCTAATCAAAAAACCAGCGCTAGCATTATTGCGCGTGAGAATGCGGTGATTTGCGGGATCGATTGGGTCAACGCATGTTTTTATAAGCTTGACAAAAAGTGTAGCATTCAGTGGTTGGTAGCTGAAGGCGATGCTATCACATCGAATCAATTACTATGCGAAATAAGCGGCAATGCACGTGCAATACTGTCCGCTGAGCGCTGTGCCTTAAATTTTCTACAAACACTTTCAGCCGTAGCCACCCACACACACGCTTATGTAACCGCGATTCTAGGCACAAAAACACAAATTCTAGATACGCGCAAAACGCTACCAGGGCTACGTTTAGCAGAAAAATATGCGGTAACGGTTGGTGGTGGGTTGAATCAGCGCTTGGCACTATACGATGGTGTATTAATCAAAGAAAACCATATTGCTGCAGCGGGCGGTATCGCTGAAGTAATGCAGCAAGCCTTGGCGCTTAAGCCACAAGCGAGCATTCAGATTGAAGTAGAAACCCTACACCAGCTAGAAGAAGCTTTACGGGCTGGGGCGACCAATATTTTGCTGGATAATTTTAGCTTGGATAATCTGCGTAAGGCAGTCTCACTCAACCAAGGCCAGGCGCTATTGGAGGCCTCGGGTAATGTAAATTTAAGCACTGTGCGTAATATCGCTGAAACTGGCGTAGACCGTATTTCTATCGGTGCACTCACAAAAAATATCCGTGCCATTGATTTGTCAATGAGAATCAAATAGCATAGAGTGCAATCCATCGGAGCTTATTCGTACAATTCACCTCATGGTCAAATCTTCCATTATTAATAGCAAAAACAAGCTTAATCTGGGCGATGTACTTCGCATGTTGGTTAATAGTGGCAAACTAGATAAAGCGGAGGCAGAAAAGCTTTACAAAGACCGTAAACTGGATAGCTCCAATCTGCATCCAATTGTGGTCATCGGCGAGCAAAAATGGAAAGATTTACAGTCCCCGCACAAAGTCATGGGTGTTGATTTCCTAGCGCGCTGGCTGGCACAACAGGCAGGTATTGATTTTTATCATATCGATCCACTTAAATTAGACTTTACCTCCGCAGCGCAAATCGTATCCAAAGCTTATGCAGAACGGCTAAAGATTATGCCGATAGCGGTTAAGGGCAATGAGGCGACTGTGGCCACGGCTGAGCCCTACCAAATTGATTGGATCCCAGAACTAGAGCGCGTGTTAGGCATGAAAATCAAGTTAGTCATGGCTAATCCTCTCGAGATTAATCGTTACCTGCCAGAAATTTATAACCTCGCCACTTCAATTAATCAAGCCAACTTATCCAAAGCTGGTCAAATTGTCGGAGTGCAGAATTTTGAGCAGTTGGTAGAGCTAGGTAAAGATAAGAATTTAGACGCTAACGAACAACATGTGGTGAATATTGTCGACTGGTTGTTTAAGTACGCTTTTGAGCAACGTGCAAGTGATATCCATCTCGAGCCGCGCCGCAATATGGGCATGATGCGCTTTAGAATCGACGGTGTATTGCATCAGGTGTATCAATTACCGCCCAATATCATGAACGCCATCACCAGCCGTATCAAATTACTTGGGCGCATGGATATGGTAGAAAAACGTCGCCCACAAGATGGTCGCATTAAGACCATTAGTGGCGATAGCACAGAAATAGAATTACGTTTATCGACCATGCCGACCGCTTTTGGTGAAAAACTGGTCATGCGTATTTTTACTCCTGAAGTGATCGTGCAAGATTTTATCCAGTTGGGCTTTTCAAAAAAACAATCTGAGTTATGGGCAGAGTGGACCAAACATCCCAACGGGATTATTTTGGTGACTGGGCCCACTGGCTCAGGTAAAACCACTACCTTGTACTCTACACTTAAACACTTAGCCACGCCTGAGGTGAATGTCAGTACGGTGGAAGACCCTATCGAAATGATTGAGCCTGCATTCAACCAAATGCAAGTGACGACTAACATCGGGCTGAATTTTGCTGATGGGATTCGTACGCTGATGCGACAAGACCCCGATATTATTATGGTGGGGGAGATACGTGACATCGAAACTGCGGATATGGCGATTCAGGCGGCACTCACCGGACATTTGGTGTTATCCACCTTGCATACTAATGACGCGCCTTCTGCCGTAACGCGTTTACTCGATTTAGGCGTACCTTCTTACTTGATTCACTCGACCGTGCTGGGCATTATGGCGCAACGTTTGGTGCGCACATTATGCCCAGCGTGCAAAGCTCCTTGTGAAATTTCAGATGAAGAGTGGGCCTCGATCACGCGCCCATTCAAAGCCCCTAAGCCGACCAGTGTCATGAAAGCCGTTGGCTGCATTGAGTGTCGCAACACCGGTTATCGCGGTCGCAGTGGCATTTATGAAATGCTCACCATTTCGCCCAAATTACGCAAACTCATCACCCCCAATACCGAATTGGCACAGCTCAGAAACTTGGCTTATCAAGAAGGATTACAACCACTCATGCTAAACGGCGCAGAAAAAGTGGCTGCGGGAATCACCACAGTAGAAGAAGTATTAAAAGTTGCGCCGCATCTG
Organism: Methylophilaceae bacterium; assembly: GCA_052386615.1. Classification (GTDB taxonomy): domain Bacteria; phylum Pseudomonadota; class Gammaproteobacteria; order Burkholderiales; family Methylophilaceae; genus JBQTJZ01. The sequence goes on along the minus strand of JBQTJZ010000004.1, from coordinate 20,076 downwards.
GATCAGTAAACCCAGCACATCAATAAACTAAATTATTTAGCTTCCATCGCGCTTGCCCGTCAGCATCTGCTTCACTAAATTCCGCTTCTGCAACTTGGACATTAGTCCAATCGCAATAATATGCAGAAAAACTAAATACATCAGCGCATCTGATAAATACTGATGTAAGTCTACAGGCCAATCTTCACCCCAGTACGTATCAGTGCGGCTTAACCAGCCTGTGAATGCTAATAATCCAATCAAACTCCACATAGCAAATACTGCTAGTTGTCCTAATGGATTATGACCATAATGCGCAGATAGCTTGCCAGTACGCATTTCATGTAAATGTTGTTTAATCGCAACTAGCGTAGGCATATTAATATGTGAGCTTTCAGCTTTACTCCAAAACAACCCATAGCATATGCGCACCAAAACCATTAGCAAACAAGCATAACCAATCTGACGATGTATATAGTCCGTATCATTAAACATATTTAATATCACACCTCCAGCCACCAACCAATGAGTTAGGCGTACTGTATACGTCCAAGCAATTTGATTCATATTAAAAAATTACTTGGCAGTCTTAATTTTCAACTTCTGCCTTCACTACAGACAAGGTTTTAGTATCAAAATAAATTTCAACTTTTTTACCCTCTTTATTTCTTCCGTAGATTTCATAGCAATTACCATCTACTTTGAATTTTTTAATGCTGTAGCCTTCTTCTTTGAGTGTCTTTTTTAGAGTCTCTTCAGATGCCCATTCCTCTTTGGGGTATGCAGGACAATCCGCTGCTGCCATTGCCTGTAGTGGAAGTAAAGCTTGTAGTAAAAATGAACCTAATAGTGCATACATTAACCGCATATCAATCCTTTCTAAGATGATGTTATTAAACTTTAATGACTTAAGTATGTGCCGACATATCCAATGCTTTTAATACAATGAGCCTTACCGCTTCTGCATCTGCCGTCTTCAACCGCAACTGAATGCTCCGTTTCACCTGTGCGGACCATCAATTGACGTAATTGATTCAGCTCTTCCGAATTCAGTACACTAGGAACATGCAACAACATAATACAACCTTAATAAACTATAAAAATCAGATGCTAAACAGAAAAAACTATGAATAGCCATGACGGCTTTATTCAATAATGCGATTAAAACTTAAACTTCGTACTTAAGATTGATTCAGCCATTTAGTAAGCCACCTTTTCTGGCGCACCAGCTTTCATCGACAAATAATCTTGCACTGCTTTTTGGAAAAACGGGTGATTTCTGCAGTTAGTTTTTTAATGCTGACTATTTTCATCTTTGCGTTTTTCGCAATCGAGTCTGCCACCATAGCAATATCCACATCCAGCGCTTGTTTGGAAACGATGTGCGTAATGACTTTCATGTTTGCTCTATTCACTCCGAAAAAAATTGGCCGACTTACATAAGAAAACTCTCTTAATGCAGCCATAAAAAGACCGTTCACGATCTTAGGAGATGCACTTTGACATGCATTTACAACATTTAAGGCGTTGTTAGGGGACGCCTTAAATTCTTATGCCAAGCTTGATAGATTAAGCTCAGCTAAACTCGGTTTGCGTAATACTCAACCACCTGTTGCACATCTACCGGGAATGGCACGTCTTCCATTGCGGGATAATGCGCTACTGTTACCGTTTGCGTTTGTTCATTCCAATGCAACCATTCCGGACGTGTTAATACTGGCCCTTGTAAGGTTTCCACCGCCATCGGAATATTTTTACTGGCTGATTTAATGCTAATTTCATCGCCTACTTTTAGACGAATCGAGGCGATATCCACAGCTTTGCCATTCAGGAGCACATGCCCATGATTCACCAACTGACGCGCGGCAACCCCTGTAGGCGCAAAGCCCGCCCTGAATACCACGTTATCGATACGGCGTTCCAATAATTGCAACAGGGTTTCACCAGTAGGTTCTTTGCCTTTACGCGCATCTAAAATGAGAATGCGCATTTGGCGCTCGGTTAAGCCATAGTTAAAGCGAATTTTCTGTTTCTCGACCAATTTCACGCCATAATCAGAGCGGCGTTTGCGGGTGGCTTTATTGCCATGTTGTCCCGGCGGTGTTGGGCGCGCTTCTATGGTTTTGCGTGAAAGTCCAGGTAAATCTACCCCCAGCGCGCGCATAATTTTCACTCTTGGTCCGGTTACTCTCGACATCGATTTTCTATTCCTAACTTGGTGTTGTTTGATTAAGCCCTATTGCAGCCTAGTACTGGTGGCTATCCCCACAGTTTCTAACTGCTGCAACTCTAATTGTTTATGCTCCAGCACCACAGATTCCCACTGGCAAATTAACCTTTTTGCTACGGTGGTAATAAGCTGGGTTTCCGCATACTCTGGCGCGGTGAGCGTATACGCCAAACTCGAGGCTAACGTTGCCAACCCCAGCGATGGCGCTTTTGCATATTGCGTAGCCACACAACAGAGCGATGCCATCACCGCACTTGCCGTTGGCAAATCAGGGTCATACAGCGCGCTCTTGGGGTTTTCTGTGTTAAGCATGGTCAAATCAGTTTTATAAATATAAATGATAATGATTCTTATTAATTAAGTAAAGTGGTATTTTAAGGCCTTAGTGATTAAGTTTAGTCTGCATCACTAATCTTGCCGTGGCTTTACGCATCATTTCATTCATCATTATGAAATTGCAGGCATCCAGCTTAAGCGAAGTGCCTCCGATCTCCAGCACCACTACATCACTACGCTGGTTATAAATTACCTTACAGTGCGCGCTATCGGTTAATGTCATTTGGCTCATTACTTGCGGTTTATTCATTGGAACAACTCCTTTCATCAACGTTTATTAATGATAATGATTCTTATTTACATAGTCAAGCTATTTTTTCAAACCCGCTTATGCACGCGCAATCTTGACCAATTGCGCCTAAACGGTTAAGGTATAGGGTTAGTGTTAACTATCAAAATTGTAGATTTATGAACCAAGTTTCCGCCCCTATCACCAAGCATGCGCAATCTGAACGCCAGTTGACTGGCGCAGAAATACTGATCGAGTGCCTACACCAAGAAAATGTTAAATTTGTGTTTGGCTACCCGGGCGGCGCGGTACTTAATATTTACGATGCTATTTTTCAGCAGACTAAATTTAAGCATATCTTGGTGCGTCACGAGCAAGCGGCAGTGCATGCCGCAGATGCATTCTCGCGCTCTACCGGTGAAGTGGGGGTGGCGCTGGTTACGTCAGGGCCAGGCGCTACCAATGCGGTTACTGGCATTGCTACCGCTTACATGGATTCTATCCCCCTAGTGATTATTAGTGGGCAGGTGCCCACGCACGCCATTGGCCAAGATGCGTTTCAGGAATGCGACACGGTGGGTATTACCCGCCCCTGCGTCAAACATAACTTTTTGATCAAGGATATTCAAGATATTGCGCCGGTAATGAAAAAAGCGTTTTATGTGGCGGCAAGTGGCCGTCCAGGCCCTGTGCTGGTAGATATCCCTAAAGATATTACGGCGACCTTAAGCCATTTTGACTATCCAAAAACGGTGAGTATGCGCTCTTATAACCCCATCACCAAAGGGCATGCTGGGCAAATTAAAAAAGCACTTAAGCTCATTACGGAAGCTAAACGCCCCATGGTGTATACCGGTGGTGGCGTGGTACTGGCCGATGCCGCGCCGCAACTTCTCCAGTTTATCCAATCGCTTGGACTCCCAAACACCAGTACTCTGATGGGTTTAGGCGGTTATCCTGCCACAGATAAGCAGTTTTTGGGCATGCTGGGTATGCACGGTACTTACGAAGCCAATATGGCCATGCAGGAATGCGATGTATTGCTCGCGATAGGGGCACGCTTTGACGACCGCGTCATTGGTAACCCCGATCACTTTTTAAGCCGTCCGCGCACCATTATTCATATTGATATCGACCCATCCTCTATTTCCAAACGGGTGAAAATAGATGTACCGATTGTAGGCGATGTGAAGTCGGTACTGAATGATTTAAATGAACTCATTGCCACTGCAAAACCAACACAGAATAAAGCGGCATTGGCTGACTGGTTCAAACAAATTAACGAGTGGCGCAGCAAAAACTGCTTAGAATTTAAGCTGGATGATCAGTTAATCAAGCCGCAACAAGTGGTAAAAACACTTTACGAAATAACTAAGGGCGATGCGTTTATCACTTCCGATGTAGGCCAACATCAAATGTGGGCGGCACAGTATTACCCGTTCGATAAGCCAAGGCGCTGGATTAACTCAGGGGGGTTAGGCACCATGGGAGTGGGCTTACCCTACGCAATGGGAGTGCAATTAGCGCATCCAAACGCGACAGTGGCATGCATCACCGGCGAAGCTTCCATTCAAATGTGTATTCAGGAGCTTTCTACCTGTAAACAGTTTCATCTGCCCATTAAAATCATTACGCTGAACAACCGCTACATGGGCATGGTACGCCAATGGCAAGAATTCTTTTATGAGAATCGTTATTCCGAATCTTACATGGATGCGCTGCCAGACTTTGTAAAACTGGCAGAAGCTTATGGTCATGTCGGCATGCGAATTACCGATCCTGCTGACGTGGAAGGCGCATTGAAAGAAGCTTTCAGCCCAGCCTTAAAACAGCGTTTGGTATTTATGGATTTCTTGACCGATCAATCGGAGAACGTATTTCCAATGATTCCAAATGGTAAGGGGCTCTCGGAAATGATTATGGCAGAGGAACTGTAATGCGCCATATTATTTCACTCCTCATGGAAAACGAATCCGGTGCACTTTCACGTGTGGCAGGACTATTCTCTGCGCGCGGTTATAACATCGAATCCCTCACCGTTGCCGTCACCGAAGACCCCACATTATCGCGCATGACCATTGTCACCAGCGGTTCTGATGAAGTCATTGAGCAAATTATCAAGCAACTCAATAAATTGATCGATGTAGTTAAAGTGCTCGATTTGAATGATGGTAAATATATCGAGCGTGAACTCATGCTGATTAAGGTTAAAGCCACCGCCCTTTTCAGAGAAGAAATGAAACGTATGTGTGATATTTTTCGCGGGCGTATTATCGATGTTGCCGACGGCAGCTTTACCATTGAACTGACTGGCTCTGGCAATAAACTAGATGCATTTATTGAAAGTTTAGACAAAACCGCGATTCTGGAAACCGTCCGTACCGGTGCATCGGGCATCGGTCGTGGCGATAGAATTCTAAAAATATGATTTATTATCAATTGCATACCTAAAGGAAATAAAATGAAAGTGTATTATGACAAAGATGCTGACCTCAGCATTATCAAAAGCAAAAAAGTGACTATCGTGGGTTACGGTTCCCAAGGTCATGCACACGCAGCCAACTTGAAAGATAGCGGCGTTAACGTCACTATTGGCCTGCGCAAAGGCGGCAGTTCATGGGCCAAAGCCGAGGGGGCAGGTCACAAAACACTTGAAATTGCAGAGGCCGTTAAAGAGGCCGATGTCGTCATGATTCTACTGCCAGATGAAACCATGGCAGGTATCTTCCATGCTGAAGTTGCCTCTAATCTGAAAAAAGGGGCTTCGCTTGCTTTTGCACATGGCTTTAATATTCACTACAACCAGATTGTGCCACGTGCTGATTTAGACGTGATTATGATTGCTCCTAAAGGTCCCGGTCATACCGTGCGCTCCGAATACCTAAAAGGCGGCGGCGTACCCTCACTCATCGCGGTTTATCAAGACAAATCTGGTAAAGCCAAGGAGCTTGCGCTTTCCTACGCAGCGGCCAATGGGGGAACTAAAGGCGGTGTGATTGAGACAGATTTCCGCGAAGAAACAGAAACTGATTTGTTTGGCGAGCAAGCGGTGTTATGTGGTGGCGCGGTAGAACTCGTTAAAGCAGGTTTTGAGACCTTAACGGAAGCTGGCTATGCGCCAGAAATGGCTTACTTCGAGTGCTTGCATGAGCTTAAGCTGATTGTAGATTTAATGTACGAAGGTGGCATTGCCAACATGAACTATTCTATCTCCAACAACGCGGAATATGGTGAATATGTCACTGGTCCGCGAGTGATTAGTGATCAGGCACGGGCGGCGATGAAAGAATGTCTGAAAAACATTCAAAACGGCAGCTATGCTAAACAGTTCATTTTGGAGGGTCGCACCAACTACCCGGAAATGGTGGCACGCCGTCGCTTAAATGCAGCGCATCCCATTGAAAAAGTATGTGGACAACTGCGCGCCATGATGCCATGGATCGCAAAAAATAAACTGGTTGATCAGTCTAAAAATTAATTCGGGCAAGGTAAAACGCAGTCAACCAAACTGAGGGCAGGAATATTCTTGCCCTTTTTCATAACAAAGGGCTCCAATGTTTGCCACTATTTTGCAATATGTCATGCCCAAGCAATTGCTGACTACGCTTGCTGGAAAGTTTGCTAGCCAACAGGCTGGCAAACTCACCACCAGCGTTATTGCATGGTTTGTAAAACGCTATGGGGTCAATATGAGCGAGGCAATCAATCCCGATATTGCCAGCTATGCCAGTTTTAACGATTTTTTCACCCGTCCGCTTAAACCAGACGCGCGACCGCTCGCTAGGGCCGATTTTATCTGCCCGGTGGATGGCACACTGAGTCAGTGCGGAGACATTAAAAACAATCAGCTGTTTCAGGCCAAGGGGTACTATTATTCAACCTTAGCCTTATTGGCTGGCAATGTTCCCCTTGCCAGCCATTTTGAGCATGGCCATTTTGCCTGTCTGTACTTAAGTCCAAAAGATTATCATCGTATTCACATGCCCTGCGATGGCACGCTAAAAAGCATGGCTTATGTGCCAGGCGCGCTATTTTCTGTGAACCCGACCACGGCAGAACATGTGCCTAGGCTATTCGCGCGTAACGAGCGCGTAGTATGTGAGTTTGTCTCTGAAACCCATGGCACTTTTGTCATGGTACTGGTGGGCGCCACCATTGTGGGTAGCATGGCAACGGTTTGGCATGGCGTGGTTAATCCGCCGCGCAGCAGAATGATTCGGCAATGGCAGTATACCGGCCAAGAAATCAGCTTAGCCCAAGGGGAAGAGATGGGACGTTTTTTACTCGGCTCTACTGTGGTCATGTGTTTTGAAAAAGATACGATTGCATTCAACGCCGATTGGCAGCCCAACTGCGCCATTAAACTGGGAGAAAAAATGGGCAACAAAAAACCTGCCTAAGCAGGTTTTTTGTTACGCTTATTTTACGTTGTTTTTTCCGACTTACTCTTATTATTGGCAGCGCGCGGTGTTTTTGGCTTATGATGCAAATGCACTGCCAACTCGTTTAATGCCAATTTGTACACTTCTCGCTTAAATTCAATCACGTCTTCCAGTGGCACCCAGTAATCGCTCCAGCGCCATGCATCAAACTCTGGATGCTCACTGGCGCGCAAGGAAACATCGGTATCACGGCCTACCATGCGCAACAAATACCAAATTTGTTTTTGGCCTCTATAATTGCCGCGCCATTCACGCTTCACCCAGCTAGTGGGCACTTCGTAACGCAACCAATCGCGGGTACGTCCCAGTATTTTCACATGTTCTGGGCGTAAACCAATCTCCTCCGTAAGCTCGCGATACATCGCCTGCTCGGGACTTTCCCCATAATTAATGCCCCCCTGTGGAAACTGCCAGGCATGCTCGCGAATACGCTTGCCCCAAAACACCTGATTTTGCGCGTTGCACAAAATAATGCCCACATTCGGACGAAATCCGTCACGATCTAACATATTGCAACTACCTTAATTGTCTGTGTTCATTTTTTCACATTTTAGGGGCTATGGAAAGCGCGCTTTTGTATCTAAAATGTAACTTACTCATCATCAAGCTAAAACAATCTTATGAAAACTCTACTGCCCCTCACCTATCTGCTACTTTGTGCATGCACTAGCACGCCCCAAAATTTGGCTTACATCACCAACCAGGGCGATAACACCGTTTCGGTGATTGATATTCAACAAAGCAAAGTAACGCACACCATCCTGGTAGGCAAAGCGCCAGTAGGTGTGGCATTATCGGCAGGCTTGCAACGCGCTTTTATCACCAATGTCGATAGCCAAAACATTTCCGTGATTGATACCCATACGCAGCGCGTAATTGACACCATTGCCATGTCAGGCTCGCCGGTAGGCATTGCCATTGCCCCCAACAACAAAACCCTTTATGTGGCAGATTGGTTTAGCGACCGTATTATCGCCATGAACCCCAGCAGCTATGCCATACAGGGCGAGCTGATGGTTGCCAAAGCGCCGGCTGGGTTAGTGGTTAGCCCAGATAGCCGGTGGTTATATGTTGCGGCGCGCGATTCCAATGAAATTGTGGTGATCGATACCAGCAAGCTAAGTATTCATAAGCGCATTGCGGTCGGCACACACCCTTTTGGCGTGACTTTGAGCCACGATGGTAACACCTTGTACAGCGTGAACGTGTTCGATAACACAGTATCCATCATCAATACCCTCAGTTGGCAAATCAGCCAGATTAAAGTAGGCGATCACCCCTACTGCGCTGTTCCCAGCCCGGATAACAAAACGCTTTATGTCACCAATACGCAAGACGACACGGTTTCGGTCATTGATTTACGCACGCAACAAACCATTGCCACCATCGCAGTCGGTCAAACGCCGGAAGGCATTAGTTATGATGCGGTGAACCAACAGGTGATTGCGACCAATTGGGGCGATAACAACGTCAGCGTGATTGATGCGAACACCCATAAAATCAGCAAAAAAATTAGCACCGGCGATAAAAGTCGCGCCTTTGGCCAGTTTATATTGCGCGCAGAATAATCGGTTCCCTTGTTAGCAGATCATCTTTGGGTAGGTCTGGTCAACCCATCGTGCGCCTGAGCGTTATCGTCGGCATAGGCTTAAATCATTAAGTCATTTATAATGCCGTGTTGTAGTTGTTTAATCCTAATCTTTCGAACATGTTCTTGGAGACCCTGCATGAAAAAGTTTTTAGCCCTCATCGCGCTTAGCGCACTGTCGTTTAACGCTGTTGCGCACGGCCCTAGCCCACAAAAAGTAGAAAAATCGATTGTCATTAAAGCGGCGCCTGCCAAAGTTTGGGCCATGGTAAAAGATTTTGGCAATTTGCATGCATGGCTACCGCCTGTGGCCAGTACCAAATTGGAGAAAAAAGGCGAAGACACCTTTAGAACGCTTACCCTTAAAGACGGTGGCGTGATTAACGAGCGCCTCAAAGGGATTGATGATGCGGCGATGAAAATCAAGTATGAAATCATCGGCGGCGTGGCTCCAGTGGCTGATTACAACTCATTTATCACGGTAACCGCAGGGCCGGGCGCAGGCGAAAGCACCGTCACTTGGGTGGGTCGCTTTTATCGCACCTATAAACTCAACCCGCCTATCCCGCCGGGTCAAGATGACGAAACCGCCCTTAAATTCGTGAACGATGTATATGATGCCGGCTTGCCCAACTTGAAAAAGGTACTCGAACACTCAAAGTAAGCAGCGCGGGGGCGAAAACAGCTTCCAGCGTTAGCCATAGCGCCACTCAATCCAGCGCCGCTGGCAAAAAACCATGGTGGAAATTTTGGTAACTGGCGTTGGGCAAAAGTGACCATAATTGTCAGCGCAACAGCATAAAAGCGAGGGAAACCTCGCTTTTTTGTCACTTTACGGTTGCGTTCAAAAACCAAAAAAATTATTTAGTAGTATTAAAACAATGAGTTAAGCCAAATATTAAAAACTGGCATAGCTGTTGCTAATTCTATTGCAAGCACTGGTATTCACTATTTCTGGTGTTGGTTGTTTAACTTAACTAGTAATACTAAAAATTTTTAATAAAGGAAATCATATGAAACAAATTCAAAAAGGCTTTACCTTAATCGAGTTAATGATTGTAGTTGCGATTATCGGTATCTTGGCAGCCATCGCCATCCCCGCTTATTCAAACTACACTATTCGTTCTGCTGAACGTGCTTGTTTAGGCGAGACTAAATCTTACGCGAATATCGTACTGGTTGAGTTGCAAGAAGCTACTCCGGTTATTCCTGTTCCTACTTTAGGCGCGTGTTCTGCCATTACTGACGCTTCTGGCTTTGTAGCAGCAGGCGTAATCACAGGTACACCAAATAACCCAGGCGTTGCGGTAGCGACTTGTGATGCGAATGCAACTTGCTCATTGCCATAATAATGGTAACCTCGCAAGCGTAATATTACACGAGGTGAAGTGAACGCTTAAAAGCTCTTCCTCGGAAGGGCTTTTTTGTTACACTTTCACGCATCAATATTGACTCAATAATTACTGCCCGCAAGAAAGCCGCTTGCGGTATTTTGATAAAGGTGTTTAACATGAAACGAATGCAAACAGGCTTTACCTTGATTGAGCTGATGATTGTAGTGGCCATTATTGGCATTTTAGCGGCGATTGCGATTCCGGCTTATAGCAATTACACCATTCGCTCGGCAAACCGCGCTTGCATGGTTGAGGCAAAAGCCTATACAGACAAATTATTGGTGGATCTCAATGAGAACTTAGGGGTTCCCGCGGTGACGGCTGGCGCATGCTCAAGCATTACTGGGCAAGCAGGCATGACCATAGCTACACTGGGTATTATCACCGCGGTGCCAAACAACCCCGGCACCGGCAATAGCACCTGCGATGCAGCTAATGGCGCAGTTTGCACCATAAACCCTTAATGATTATGCGCTTAAGTTCAGCCTAGCGTTGCCCAAACAAAAAGCCCTTCATTTGCAGGGCTTTTTTGTTTGCAGCCTAGTTAGTTGGCGCGGGTGCCGTTTTCCAGCACCACCGCATTGATGCCATATTGCGCCAAAATAAAAGCCGCGGCGCTGCTACGACGCCCGGTTTGGCAATACGCAATATAAGCTTTGCTTTTATCCAGCTTGGCTATATCGCTACGCAATTCGTGTAATGGCGCATTCACCGCGCCTTCCAGATGGTGGTATCGGTATTCGGATTCAAAGCGGACATCTAACCACACCGCGCCATTCGCCACTTGTTGTTGCGCTTGCTGCATAGTCACCACATTCACAATCGGCGCTTTAAGCAACTCGACAAAATCCTGCTTTTTCAAGCGCAGTAACTGGCCATCGGTTTTCATGGTCACTGTCGCGTTGCGTTTGGTATCCGAAGCTAAGGCTTCCTCGCCAAACGCTGCGCCATTTGAAATTTCTGCCAGTATCTCCGGCGGCTGGCTGGCGTCTTTAATACGACTCACCACGGCGGTGCCCTGCTGAATCAGATAATAGTAATCACCCCCTTGCCCTTGTGTCACCACAGTTTGCCCAGCCCCCACCTCGATACTGCTGAGGCGGGCGAACATGCGCTCAATATTCGCCGCTGGCAACAGGCTAAACACGCCATTTTTAAGCTTAAAGGCGTTAAAACTGGCATCATCCATTTTGAAATGAGCGGTGGGCTGGTTTTCTTGGCGCGCAGATTCGGGCGCCACATAGCCCGAGAGTTGATCCCATGTGAGCATAATATCGAGCAAATCGACATCAATACGCACCACGTCAATCGGTGTGAGCGCAATAGTATCTTTAATTTTAAGCCGCTCAGAATCCACCGCGTGTTTGGCAGCATCGGTGCCACCACGCAAAATGACTTTATGCCCATTTTCGTAGCGAATGCCCAAATCCCCTGCTAGCAGATACAGGGCTTGCATGCCCGCTGTTGTCATGCGGGTGGGGTCTAAATTTTTGCTCACCTGTTCCATAATGCACACTTCCGCAAGTTCATCTAGGCGGCCGGGCGATAACCTAGAAACCGGATCGAATTTTGCCAACACCGTTTTATCAACGGGTAGCGGGTCTGCGGGAACGCTGATGTCAAAAACTAAATTATCACTCATCTTGTTTTATACAATAAATATCTGTTGTTGACGTAATGCTAGGCAATGTTGCGTGATGGGATTTGCCGCGATTTCTTGCATTATAGTGGTATCTTCCCCTGGTTTAAGGTGTGTGATATAAATTTCCGCCTGTGTGCTGGTTAATTGGGCTAACTCAGTCGCCAGCGTGGCTGGGCATAAATGTTTTGACAGCGCTGCCAGTTGCGCTTCTGCATTACTAAATGCGGTCTCGATGATGATGTATTTCAAGTTAGTCATTGTATTGACTGCATGCCATAAATCTTCACCACCCGCCGTATCTCCGCTAAATACCAGACTACTGGCGCCACTATCTATTTGATACCCCACCGCCGGTACCACGTGGTTAGCCGGTAGGGCGGTGATGGTTTTATGATTGACCGTCACCGTTTCCCCTATCGCCATCTCGCTATACACTAATAACGGAGATGCCGTATTAGGGATAGCGTTAAAATCTGGCCAAATATGCCAATTAAAAATATGTGCTTTAAGTATAGCAATCGCTTCCGCCTGCGCGTGCAACACCACAGGCTTATGTCGCAAACCCATGACAGTATCCAGCAATAACGGAATTGAAGCAATGTGATCTAGATGCGTATGGGTGATAAAGATGTGATCGATGGTTAGCAACGCTTCCAGCGACAAGTCGCCCACGCCGGTGCCTGCATCAATCAATACATCATCATCTATTAATAGCGATGTGGTGCGCATATCGCCACCGATGCCACCGCTACATCCTAAAACTTTTATTTGCATAGTAATGATTCGATTCTCTTGAGTAATTTGTTTTGCGCCTGCCGCTTTTTATCCTCTGTTTTCTGCCCAGCGAATAAGGTTTTTGTTGTGATGTGTCAAAAATTCAACGGTTTAGTTTGCCGTACAGTTTCTAGTAAATAGGCTAACTATTCCATATAATCAATTACTTAATTAAAAATAGCGTCTTTCCTAATATCGCTTATTATGAATAAACGGTTACAATGTTGAGTATGAAGCAATTAACCTGCCAACTACGAACTGCCCGATGAACGAAAAACCTATTGAACTATTTTTGAACGAAAATTCGACAGCCAGCCCAGCCGCCAGCGTCATCTGGTTGCATGGTTTAGGCGCGGATGGTCATGATTTTGTGCCAGTAGTAGAAATGCTACATTTACCCCATGTACGGTTTATTTTGCCCCATGCGCCTTATCGAAAAGTAACCGTGAATAACGGCCACCAGATGCGCGCCTGGTATGATTTATTTGGGCTGACGCTGGGTAGCCGCGAAGACGAACCCGGTATACGAACAACGCAAGCGGCGATTGAAGCACTTATTGCAAGAGAAATAGCGCGTGGCGTGCCCAAGCAAAAAATTGTGCTTGCTGGTTTTTCACAGGGCGGCGCCATGGCTCTACACACTGGCTTGCGCCTGCAGCAGCCATTGGCAGGCATTCTGGCACTGTCTACCTATCTCCCCCTTAAGCAACATTTAGCGAGTGAAAAATCCTCTGCCAATCAAAATACCCCTATTTTTATGGCGCATGGTAGCGATGACCAAGTGATCAGCTTGGCCACTTGCCGTGTCTCGCTCGAAGTTTTGCGCACACAGCAATATGCAGTAAGTTGGCATGAATATCCGATGGGGCATTCGGTTTGTATGGAAGAAATTGAGGCTATTCGCACTTTTTTATTGGCCATTATTTAACCATTCATAGAGGATAGATTAACGATTAACAGGCAAATTGTGTCAAGTTTTGCTAGAATAAGTGTATTCGATGGTAACCATTAACCAGTACGCCAATATGCCCGATAAAAGTTCATTACCACCACCAAATTTTGAGGCTGCTATTGCGGAACTGGAAGCCATTGTCCATCAGATGGAATCAGGAAACCTTCCACTGGAACAATCCCTTAAGTCTTACCAGCGCAGTGCGGAGTTGTTGCAATTTTGCCAAAAATCACTCGCTGCAGTTGAACAGCAGGTGCAGATTTTAGCTGACAACAATAAGCTCAGTACCTTTACCCAAAACAATGAATAAAGCCCTTTTATGAATCAGCCTATCATGGAATCGATAACCGATCAGAGTACCACTTTTAAAATATGGGCCGGCAATATGCAACTGCAACTGGAAAACGTGCTTGAGGCGCGTATGCCAGCAGAGACTATTGTGCCTGAGCACCTGCACGAAGCCATGCGCTATTCTGTGCTGGATGGCGGCAAACGTGTACGTGCGCTACTGGCTTATGCCACTGGCGAGTTTTGTGGCGCAAAATCCGAGGTAGTCGATTCGCCCGCAGCCTCAGTGGAATTGATTCATGCGTTTTCGCTGGTACATGATGATATGCCTTGCATGGATAACGATGGATTGCGCCGTGGCAAACCCTCTACGCATAAAAAATATGGCGATGCCATGGCCTTGTTAGTGGGCGATGCGCTGCAAAGTTTGGCATTTCAGCTTATTTCTCAAGACAACCTGATTAACAACACGCAAAAAATAAAAATGCTGCATGTATTAGCATTAGCCAGCGGTTCACGTGGAATGGCAGGCGGGCAAGCGATTGATTTAGAAAGTATTGGTCTTCCGCTCACCCGTGCCGAGCTTGAGACCATGCATATTCATAAAACAGGCGCACTGATTCGCGCCGCAGCTTTGATGGGGGCCTATAGCGCCTACCGGCCAAACGAGGACAAAGTTAAGGCTGTGGATCATTTTGCTAAATCGATTGGTTTGGCATTTCAAGTAGTGGACGATATTTTAGACACTGAGGCTGACACCAAAACGCTAGGTAAAACCGCTGGCAAAGACGCGCGCCATAACAAATCGACCTATGTAACGATTTTGGGTTTATCCGCCGCCAAAAATTTGGCGGAAGAATTGCATGCAAATGCAATGGCTGCACTTTCTTTTTATGGGCGAGAAGCCGATTTGTTAAGACATTTGGCAAATTTTATTACGCAACGTAGCTTCTAATCCCTGTAACGCTTTTCATGTTCCCTCTGTTAACCCGCATGAATTCACCTGCTGATTTGCGTCTACTCGAGCGCGATCAGTTGGCGAGCTTAGCTGCTGAGCTTCGCACATTTTTGATTCAGAGCGTAGCAGAAACAGGAGGGCATTTAGCATCGAACCTAGGGGTGGTTGAACTGACCATTGCGCTACACTATGTGTTTAATACGCCGGATGACAGACTGGTATGGGATGTGGGCCATCAAACGTATCCGCATAAAATTCTCACCGGTCGCCGCGATGAAATGGCTGGCTTACGCAAGCCTAATGGCATTGCCGGCTTTCCACGTAAATGCGAAAGTGAGTATGACGCTTTTGGTACAGGACACTCCAGCACTTCAATTTCCGCTGCGCTTGGCATGGCCATTGCCGCCAAACACGCCGGTTTGGATAGGCACAATGTAGCCATTATTGGAGACGGCGCAATGACAGCAGGCATGGCGTTTGAAGCACTTAACAACGCAGGGGATAGTGACGCCAACATGCTGGTGATTTTGAACGACAACGACATGAGTATTTCCAATAACGTCGGTGCGCTCAATAATTATCTGGCAAAATTGCTATCTGGCCGTTTTTACGACAGGGTGCGGCAAAGCGGCAAAAAAGTACTCGATATCGTACCGCCAGTAAAAGAATTCGCCAAACGCGCCGAAGAGCATGCCAAAGGCATGGTGTCGCCAGGCGGCACCCTGTTTGAAGAATTTGGCTTTAACTATATTGGCCCAATCGACGGGCATGATATCCCGTTACTGCTAGATACGCTCACCAATATTCGCGCCCTTAAGGGCATGCAGTTTTTGCATGTAGTCACGCAAAAGGGCAAAGGGTTCGAACCAGCAGAAGACGACCCTAACAAATATCACGGTGTCAGTAAGTTTGACCCTTCCAACGGCTTGGCGCATCACAGCGGTAACGCTAAAACCTATACACAAGTATTTGGCGATTGGCTACTGGACATGGCGGATAAGGACGAACAGCTAGTGGGGATTACCCCCGCCATGTGCGATGGTAGTGGCTTGAATGCTTTTGCGGAAAAATACCCGCAGCGTTATTTTGATGTAGGCATTGCCGAGCAGCATGCCCTCACCTTCGCGGCGGGGATGGCTTGCGATGGGCTAAAACCTGTCATTGCAATTTATAGTACCTTCTTACAGCGTGCTTACGATCAGCTCATTCATGATATTGCCCTGCAAAATCTAAATATATTATTGGCGATAGATCGTGCGGGCTTGGTCGGTGCGGATGGCCCAACCCATGCAGGCAGCTTCGACCTAAGCTATTTGCGCTGTATTCCCAATATAGTGATTATGGCACCGAGCGATGAGAATGAGTGTCGGCAAATGCTCACTACCGGGTTTCAATATCGGGGTGTTGCTGCAGTACGTTATCCACGCGGCACCGGAACTGGCGCAGCTATCGATGCCAAGCTGGACCCTCTGGCTATTGGCAAAGGTTGTATGCTGCGTAGAACCAGTCTCAAACAAGGGCAAAAAGTCGCAATTCTTGCCTTTGGCAGTATGTTGTCGGCAAGCCTCAAGGCTGCTTCAACGCTTGATGCCAGCGTTGCCAATATGCGCTTTATCAAGCCGATTGATATTGCGCTTATTGAAGAACTGGCCAAGACTCATGATTTAATGGTCACCATCGAAGAAAATGCAGTGATGGGTGGCGCAGGTGCTGCCGTGTTAGAAGCCATGCAAACGCTTCATCTATCCACCCCCATGCTTTGCTTAGGACTACCCGACCAGTTTATTGAGCATGGTGTGCATGAAACTATGCTGGCAGAATGCGGTCTTGATAGCATCGGCATTACACGGGCAATTCAAAACAAATTACCCTTGATTTAGTGCTTGATTTCGTCGCCATTAGCCCAATATCTGTTAAAAGCTGTTTACACTTAACCACAGACGAGTACACTTTATAACCGATGAGTAGTTTATGCTCATTTTTGGAGATTTCACTTTGTTATGAATCAACCTAGCCTACCCAACACCGCCATGCAGGGCATAGAAGATGTTCAAAACACGCCAGATGTTCGCCACTTAGATATTAACAAAGTGGGAATTAAATCGATTCGTCACCCGGTTATCGTTAAAGATAAAAG
Source organism: Methylophilaceae bacterium (assembly GCA_052386615.1). Lineage (GTDB taxonomy): Bacteria > Pseudomonadota > Gammaproteobacteria > Burkholderiales > Methylophilaceae > JBQTJZ01. The sequence continues at coordinate 3,127 of JBQTJZ010000004.1, read as the reverse complement.
TGGTGGCGAACAGAGCACAGTAGCCGTATTTGATATGTATGTGCATTTACCGCACAACTTCAAAGGCACGCACATGTCGCGCTTTGTCGAAATCCTTAACGTGAACGAGCACGCTATTTCGATTGAATCATTCGAAACGATTTTGCGTGAAATGGTCAAGCGTTTAGAGGCAGATTCTGGCTATGTAGAAATGCGTTTCCCCTACTTTGTGAATAAATCTGCGCCTATCTCAGGCGTCAAAAGTTTACTCGATTACGACGTCACTTTTATCGGCGAAATAAAAAACGGACAATTTGATATTACTGTAAAAGTATTGGTTCCGGTCACTAGCCTGTGCCCGTGCAGCAAAAAGATCTCTGATTACGGCGCGCACAATCAACGCTCACACGTCACGGTAACCGCCCTTATCAACGATTTTATCTGGATTGAAGATATTATCGCACTGGTAGAAAAACAGGCTTCGTGCGAACTTTATGGTTTGCTTAAGCGCCCCGATGAAAAATATGTGACTGAACGTGCTTACGATAACCCAAAATTTGTAGAAGATATGGTACGTGATGTGGCCGCACAACTGAATGCTGAAAAACGAATCGACGCTTATATTGTGGAAAGTGAAAACTTTGAGAGCATTCATAACCATAGTGCCTATGCATTGATTGAACGAGATAAACGTAAAAAACAAGAAAGGTAATAATGAATCAATCTGAATTAGACATTACTAGCGAATCAGACAGCAAAAAACCTGCGTCGATGCACCAGGTGATTAAAGCAGTCTGCTGGTGCATGTTGGGCGTGCGCGGGCAAAAAGGCTATGAGAAAGACATCGCCAAAATTACACTAAAGCAAGCCGTGATTGCTGGCTTGATTGGCGCCGTTATATTTGTTGTCAGCGTATTAACCCTTGTTAACCTAGCCATCACCTACATGCAATAATCAATCAGCAAACCCTGGCATCAAGTCATCATAAACCGAGAAATGCCCAATAAAAAACGGGCATTTGCCCGTTTTTTTACTTTGAGCTTAGTACTTTTTACTCAGCGTCATAATCGAGTTTTCACGTTTAATATCCAGCCTATTCTGTGCTGACATGCCAAGCAAGACTATGGGTGGCGAGCCGCCCTCAGTGACTACCGCTTGCACATTGTTCAAAATAATAGTGCCAATTTTCAGAGTGTTCAACGTAACTAGATAGGCGGGCACTTCCCCATTGGCGGTGGAAACGGTGACCTGCTGACCTTTTTCATAATCGATTTTGGCATATTTAGCATCGCCGCTATTAATCGCCACCGCCGTTGCGCCAGTATCCACTACATACTTAAGCGAAGCCCCATTAATGCTCAGGTTGCCATAGAAATGGCCTGCACTATCTGCATATAAACTCACCGGTGAATTGGTTCCGCCAGCACTCCCATCGGCGGCGGCTGTCGCACTGCGGGCAACGGCAACAGCCTGCCCCATTTTAAGCACTTGCCGCTTACCTTCAATGATAAATGTGGCCGAATTACTATCTGCAGAAACTAGTTTTACCCCATTATTGGTTTGACCCGCGCTGAGGGATTGTGGGCTACCGCCATTAATTGTCACCAGCGCCTTATTGCTGAACAGGCCCACCACGTTCACACGCGTATCGGCGATAGCTTGCATTGCTAGCAGGCTGGCAAGCAACCCTATCGCACTTTTAATTTTTAACATTTCATCTCCTTGCTTACCAGCAACGCTAACTGAACATCCCCGCTCGTCCGTGCGTTTGGGCCAGCTTTAATCCTAATGCTATCACGATAAATCCTGTTAAAGGAAATAATGCGGCCAATAAAAATGTATTCTGGCCGCCTAAATATTGCAAGGCATAGCCACCACAAAGCCCACCAATGGACCCGCCTACCCCATACGCCACACTATTGTAAATAGCCTGACCCTTGGCTTGGTGGCGGCCATTAAAAAACTGGCTTACCACTTCCACCGAGGCAGCGTGAAAGCTACCAAACGTCGCCGCATGCAGGCTTTGTGCGATGAGTAGCAATACAAGGTTATCTACAGCAACGCCTATCATGCTAAAACGGAGGACTGCAAGCACCAAACTCGTCAGCAAAATTGCTTTTAAGCTGAATCTTTGCATGATTTTTGGCATTAGCATGAAAATCGCGATTTCACAAATCACCCCGACCGCCCACAACAACCCTATCATGCCCTTGCTGTAGCCATGTTCCGCCAAATAGATCGAGTAAAAGTTATATAACACCCCATGCGCGGTAACCATCATGGCACATCCTACCAATAAGGCCATTACTGCCGGATTACGAATGATTTTCCATACCGAAAAATAATCGGTATGATGTGGTGCAACTTTGGCTTCTGGTAGGGTAAAAGTTAATGCAAATAAACCAATCTGCACAATGAGTAAAAACCACAGCAAACTGGAAATCCCAGCCCAATCAATCAAGAAACCTAACACGACTGCTGCAACAAGAAACCCGAGCGAACCCCACATGCGGATTCGACTATAGTGTCCATTGGTATTAGCCAAATGCGCTAATGTAAGCGACTCTGAAAGCGGCAAAGTAGAACTGGTAAACAAACTCAAAGCTGCCATCACTAGCAGCATTGCCCAAAAACCATCTGCCCAAAACACTGCCACAAAACCTAACACGCCCAGCACCGTGTTAAGCTTAATCCAAATGGTACGTCTCGCGGTGCGATCCGCTAACCAGCCCCAAAAATTTGGCGCAAAAATTCGGCTCACTTGAAACAAGGACATGAGGATACCAATATCCGCCGCCGAAAACTGTTCGGCCTGCAAATACAGCCCCCAATAAGGCACAAACGCACCGACAAAAAAATAGTAGATGAAGTAGAAACGAGAAAGATTGGCGTGTAGAAGTTTACTCAAGGATCGAACTAAATTTTAGGTGTATTACAAAGCACATCCGCATTTTGCGCCCTATGTCGTAAGGCATGATCCATTAGCACTAACGCCAACATTGCCTCTGCAATCGGTGTGGCACGCACGCCCACACATGGGTCATGCCGACCAGTAGTTTGCATGGTCACATCTTTACCATTTATGTCTATCGAACGACGTTCTTGCGGAATGCTGGAAGTGGGTTTGAGTGCAACATTGACACGAATT
>JBQTJZ010000003.1:0-4690 GCA_052386615.1 Methylophilaceae bacterium | reverse complement strand
GCCTCAAGTTTGTATTAACGGCAGATGATATCGGTAAAACCTTGAAACGTTTTGGTCAGCCAGATGCCGTTAAGGGCGGCAAGGCAGAAGTGGCTGGCCAATTAAAATGGCCTGGTAGTCCACACGAGTTCGAAACGAATGGATTAAGCGGCAATTTCAAACTCGATGCGACTAAAGGCCAAATCTTGAAAGCGCAACCTGGTGTGGGTAGGTTATTCGGTTTATTGAGCTTGCAAAGCCTCCCTCGTCGATTGAGTTTAGATTTCAGAGATTTATTTAGCGAAGGATTTGCGTTTGACAAAATTAGTGCCACGGCAAGAATTGATAGCGGCATCATGCGCAGTGATGACTTTTTCATGACGGGGCCGGCAGCAGAGTCTAAGATTAAGGGTGAAATGAACCTACAGAAAGAAACACAGAACTTAAAAGTAAAAGTGATTCCGCATATCAGCGACAGCCTATCGCTAGCCGCACTTGCCGGCGGTCCAATAGCTGGTGCTGCCGCATTTGTTGCGCAAAAGATACTTAAAGACCCCTTTAATAAGATTGTGCAAAGTGAATATGTAATTACTGGCACATGGGATAATCCACAAGAGGTAGAATCAGATGACGGCGCTAAGAAGGTGAATAGCGAATCACCGCTCATCCAGCAATAAAACGAATGGTAATCAGATGAACACTCCACAAAAAAAAACGCAGTTCGCGTCAAGCAGCATCAAAGTAGCCGGCATTCAAATGGCCTCTAGCCCACACGTATCCTCAAACCTAATCGAAGCCGAACGTTTAATTAAAGTCGCTACCACACAAGGCGCAAAAATCGTGGTATTACCAGAATATTTTTGCATCATGGGGACAAAAGAAATGGATAAGGTAAGCGTTAGAGAGCAAGAGGGTGACGGTCCAATTCAGCGTTTTTTATCAAAAATGGCCAAAAAACATAAAATTTGGCTGATCGGTGGTTCGGTGCCTTTGGTAAGTAACTTTCAGAACAAAGTACGTAACAGTTGCTTGGTATATGACGACAAAGGCATGCGAGTGGCACGTTACGACAAAATACATCTATTTGGCCTAGATTTAGGTTCTGAACATTATCACGAAGAAAACACCATTGAATCTGGCGATAAAGTCGTTGTGGTAGAAACCCCCTACGGCAAAATTGGTTTGTCAATTTGCTATGACTTACGTTTCCCCGAGCTTTATCGCGCAATGGGTGAAGTCGATATGATTGTGGTGCCTTCTGCGTTCACTGAAACCACGGGTAAAGCGCATTGGGAAACCTTGGTGCGTGCCCGCGCGATTGAAAACCTATGTTATGTGATTGCCCCCGCACAAGGCGGTTACCATTTATCTGGTCGCGAGACACATGGTAATAGCATGATTGTGGATCCTTGGGGGGTTATATTAGATCGCCTGCCGCGCGGCTCTGGGGTTGTCATTGCCAGTATTAATACGCACTATCAAGCCAGTTTACGCAATAGCTTGCCTGCGCTCAAACACAAAACAATTAGGCAGTTAAATTGTTAACGAATTTAAGCACTTAAATTCAAGAATTTACTTACCCTAAGGCTAAGCGGGTACTGATATAGTACAAGCTAGCGATTAAACCTCAAATGATAATGAAATTAGAAACCTCAGTAGTACAGCGGGCTAGCCATTTCGACACCGCAAATGCGTTGCTACTCGTCCCGGCGGGTCTTGATACACAAGCTGTGCAGGGAGTGTTAAGCAATATTATGTCGCACAAAGTAGATTATGCTGATTTATATTTTCAGTATAGCCGCTCCGAATCTTGGGGGTTGGAAGAAGGTCAGGTTAAGTCGGGCAATTTTTCTATTGATCAAGGCGTAGGCGTGCGCGCAGTAAGCGGCGAGAAAACTGCGTTTGCCTATTCAGATGAAATCAACTTACCGGCTTTGCAGCAAGCGGCGGAGGCTACTAAGGCTATTGCTAACTTAGGCACAGCACAAACTGCTCATCGTATTATCACACGTGAACCAACCCAGCTTTATTATCCACAAGACCCAATTGCTTCTCTCCCCGCCGAATCAAAAGTCAAACTGTTAGAGCGCTTAGAGCAATTCGCCAAACAAGCAGACTCTCGCATTACGCAAGTGATGGCATCTATCGCTGGTGAATACGAGGTGGTAATGGTTGCTCGTAGCGATGGTGTGATGGCAGCCGATGTACGCCCACTGGTACGCGTATCCATTCAAGTGATTGCTGAACAAAATGGTCGCCGTGAGCAAGGTTCGGCAGGTGGCGGTGGAAGGTATGATTATCGTTATTTTAGCGATGAAATATTACAAAGCTATGCACAAAAAGCCGTGCACCAAGCCATCATCAACCTAGATGCGCGCCCTGCTCCTGCTGGCAGCATGACGGTTGTACTAGGCGCGGGCTGGCCCGGTATATTGTTGCACGAAGCGATTGGGCATGGCCTAGAAGGTGATTTTAACCGTAAAGGCAGTTCAGCCTTTGCCAACATGCTGGGTAAGCAAGTCGCAGCTAAAGGCATTACTATTGTAGATGACGGCACTATTCAGGACAGACGCGGCTCGCTCAGCATGGACGATGAAGGTAACGCTACCAACAAAACCGTATTGATTGAAGATGGCATTTTGCGTGGCTATATTCAGGACACCCTTAACGCGCGTCTAATGGGCATGCCGATTACAGGTAATGCACGCCGTGAAAGCTACGCGCACGTTCCTATGCCCCGCATGACCAACACCTATATGCATAATGGTGACAAAGACCCTGCAGAAATTATTCGGTCAGTAAAAAAAGGGCTTTATGCGGCCAATTTTGGTGGCGGTCAAGTAGACATTACCAGTGGTAAATTTGTATTTAACGCGGCTGAAGCTTATATGATTGAGGATGGCAAAATCACCTACCCGGTTAAAGGCGCAACGCTCATCGGCAATGGCCCAGATGTGCTCACCCGTGTGAGCATGATAGGCAACGATATGGCGTTAGATAGTGGTGTAGGCACCTGTGGCAAGGAAGGTCAAAGTGTGCCCGTAGGCGTCGGTCAGCCAACCTTGAAGATTGATGGCTTGACGGTAGGTGGCACAGCCTCTTAGCGAATAAAAAGGCGCATGAAGCGCCTTTTTATTCGCACCGATTCGTTACTTCATGACCCTATTTCTATATTCGCCGGTGCGAGTATCAATCTCAATTTTATCGCCTGTTGCACAGAATAATGGCACTGGCAGCTCAAAGCCTGTTGCAATTTTAGCCGGCTTCATCACCTTACCTGAGGTGTCGCCCTTGACTGCTGGCTCAGTATAAGTAATTTCGCGCACCACATTGTTCGGTAATTCAATCGAGATTGCCTTACCGTTATAAAACTTCACTTCGCAGGCCATGCCATCTTCCAAAAACGGCAAGGCATCCACCATATATTCAGCATCCACGTCATATTGGTTGTATTCAGCATCCATAAACACATAGGTTGGATCAGCAAAATAAGAAAATGTAACGTCTTTTTTTTCTAGCACAATCACATCAAACTTGTCTTGCGCAGCGTAAACGTTTTCGCTGGGCGCATCGGTTAACAAGTTTTTAAGTTTCATTTTTACCACCGCCGAGTTGCGACCAGATTTGTTGTACTCGGTTTTCACCACCACCAATGGATCGCTCCCTACCATAATCACATTACCTACGCGGAGATCTTGGGCAATTTTCATAATTCAGTGCTTTAAAGAAATTTGTAAAGCGCGCATTATACTTGAGTTAAAGATTATTGCAAAAATCCACCAACTTGCTTGCCAGATTAGGTTGTTCAGCCAATCGATTGGATTGAAATTCTGTTGCAATTTCAATTGTTTGCACATTATTTAAATAATGTTGCCAAATACTTGGCGTGATGCCATCTGTAAGCCAAGTCAAATGTGCTTTGGTAACGATTTCTCTAATTGCAGGTTGGCAATAGCCATAATACTGATCCAAAAATGCCTTCAACTTTTCAATATGCGTATGTTCAGATTGTAAATAAGGCTGCCAGATAAACGGCTTGCCCGCCCAAACGGCTCTTATCCAGCTATCCTCACCACGCACAAAGTTAATGTCACATGCCCATAACAATTGATCATAATCGTCTTGTGATAAGAACGGTAACACCTGCAGAGTGAGTTGGCCTGCACTGACTTTATCTCCGACATCTAAGCTCTTTTTCCCAAAGAAGCTCGCATATTCATGCAAAAAATCACTCCAGGGCACCAGTAAAGTAGTGCGTTTTGTGCTGCTAGAAAGCATATGGAACAAGGCTGGTAAGGGGGAATGTGTATAACAGAACAGCGATATTTTCATACTGCCATCATTGCAGACTGCTAGTTTTTGTAAAAACCTCTCTGCGGATTTGCTTTGCTGAAAGGCATTACGACGAGCGATTAAGTCATGCTCGCGCAACAACCCGCCGGTGAACTGATTAAACCCTGGAAAGTAAAAATGTTTAACTAAAGCATACTGAGGATTAGGTGAAGGCAACAAATGTGAGGTTTCAATCCAGGCTTCGGCCGATAGATATTCTAGATTGATCCAGATTGTTTGCGCTAACATCTGTGCCAAATAAGCTTGCGGCAATTCACAGGCAAACGCCTCAATCACTCCCTCCGCCACATCATTAAACTGACTATCTGCCTGCCAACGTTGAATGGTAATACTGTCTACTATTTGAGTATGTTGAGTA
>JBQTJZ010000002.1:0-4445 GCA_052386615.1 Methylophilaceae bacterium | reverse complement strand
CTACCATCGAGTGTTTGGCTAAAAGTAACTGCGCTATCTATTGGCACTGCCATCGCTTCGCTTTGAAACAAGACGTTGCTCTGAATACCAGTAGCGATGCCGGCAGCTTCTGCAATGGTGAGCTGATTGGTGCTAACCCCTGTTAGCTCACGAGAAGCCGCTAGTGCGCAAGCATCAGCGCCATTTTGCAGCTCAGTTTTTGCTACATAAAGCTTGCCTAAGTCTAATGCCAGTCCCATAAAACCAATCAGCACGGGGATTGCTATCGCGACAATAATGGCTACTGCACCCTGCTGATTCGTTTGTCTGCAAGCTGGTGAAGCTACTATTTCTGTTGTCCTCGCTGAGTGGGTTGACACGCTTATTCTCCAATTCTTTCACAGACTTTACTATCGGCAATGTTACTGATCGCTACTATCGCCCACGCCGATATTAAGGGCATTTTCAGCTTCCTGTGGCGTATTAAATGATTCATGGTAGTTTTTAATCACCTCGTTCCCTGCTTTGCCATCTATGCCCGCAACGGGATTCTGGTTGCCTCCGGCATCAGGATTAATAATCTGCTGCTGAAATGTTGCCCGCGTGGCTTCACTAAAAGTAGCATCATAATTGGGTGTGGTTGCAGCACAACCCGATAGCAAGGCCACGCTAATCGCGGCGCATAGTGTTAAGCCAGATGGCACATCATTTTTTATGCTTTGAACTTGAGCTGTTTGATCATTATGGGTAGTCACGTTAATCTCCTTATTCTAGTTCAAAGCCAGCATCTTCATTTTTTGCTGGTAATGCTGGTTGGTCTGAAGGGGGTGTCTCGGGTGCTGGTTGGCCTGGTGCAACTGGGGGGTTCGTCCCTTCCATGCGACCGTTTAGGAATATATCTGTGCGAGACGGGTCGGTATAATTATCTGTGGGTAACTTATAGGCGCCAGTTAATGGTTTAACTAAGCGCGGGGTCACTACAAAAATCAACTCGGTCCTATCTTTCTGAAAGTCTGTGCTACGAAATAGCGCACCAAGGATGGGAATTTCACCCAAAATTGGAAAGGCTTTGATGTTAGCGGTAGTGTTATTTTTGATGAGCCCGCCAATGGCAAAGGTTTGTCCGTCGTACAATTGCACCGTGGTAGAAGCGCGGCGAACGGTGAAAGATGGCAATATAGCGGTACCGGAAATTCCACTCGCATTGATGCCTATCCCATCTCTATCTAGCTCAGATACTTCTGGTGATACCTTGATGTTGATGCGGCCGCCGGCTAATACGGTGGGGATAAACTTTAAGCCTACCCCAAACTCTTTTTCTTCCAGCGTAATAGTGGGAACCCCACCGTTATTGGTTTGCGAGACGGGAATGAAAATCTTACCCCCTGCCAGAAAGCTGCCCTCCTGACCACTAATCGCCATGACGGTTGGCTCAGCCAGTATTTTGACCAGACCGTCTCTCTTTTCTGCGTCTAAAGTGAATCCATTATCATTGGAAGTGCGAACACCCCCCAATGTGCCACCAGTCGCTCCGCCAGTAGTGGCAAAGAAGTTGGTAATTAATGAATATATTAAGCCGCCACTATTAGAGGTGAGCCTGCCACTTACCCCAAGTTTATCCAGCAAACTTTTGGATACTTCTGCAATTTTCACTTCCAGCATGACTTGCTGTTGTGCACTAATGCTGAGTAGATTGATGACGCGTGGTGATGCCCCACCCAAGTTTTGGGCATTTTGACCACGGCCTTGCCCTTGTTGGAACGATACGACAGTGCCGCCAGGTGCGCCGGGATCAGGGTTGGCCTCAAAAGACTGCGCTGATTTGGCAGCTTGCCTTCTGACAAAAGCACTGGCAATTTCTAACACGCGATTAGCAGTAGCCGCGTCTTCTACTGTGCCACTTAACACTAGAGAATCTGCGGCAGCTGTCACCTTAATATTTTTCTCTTCCGGAATAAGCTCGAGCAGGGCTTGTTGTAAGCCATCCGGATCCATGCCTACCGTGACATCAACGATGGTACAGTTGCCATTTGCACTTTGAATAATCATATTGGTGGTGCCAATATTTACCCCCAATAGATACAAAGTTTGCGCGGAGATTTTTTTGGTTTGCACCACATCAGGATTGCCTATGGTGCGATAAGTAATTGGTTCGGGCATTTGTAACAGGGTTGACTTACCCACTGGCAGCACCAATTTACCCGGCGAGCGTGTATTGCCTAAACAGCTGGTTTCATCAAAATTACTGGTGACCGCAGGTGCTTCTGCTTTAACCGGTTTTTTAGGTGCAGCCTGACTGTTTGTCGGCATACCTAGTATGCCTATTAGCCATCCAATAGAGACTAGAGTAGCTAATTTCCCAGAAATCGTTAGGTGGTTATGCGAGTTGTTATTGAATTTTTTCACGTCTTCATCCCTTCAGAGGTAGACCATTAATTAAAAACATTCCAGAGTTTCACTCAAGCCATTAATGACTTTGGTGCAATTTTTAGGCACGACTACCGGCGCTGTCGAAGCCACTTTTCTTTTAATCACTTTCGGTTTCACTGGTGCAGGTGCAGGCGTGTTAACCGCCACTACCGCAGGTTCTGGCGGAGGCGCTTTCATATTGAGCAAACCGTCTTTGGTAATGCCCTCGGTGATGCCAAAATTTTGGTCAATCTGATTACGCAACACTAAAGAAAGTGTACCGACACTGCGTGCTAAATCGATAGCTTCTGCCTGTTCTGGACTGACTTCGAGCGTAACCGCATTCACCACTTTGGGTTTGGTTTGGTCTTGCCCCAGTTCTTGTGCAACAGCCAACACCAAGATGCGCTCTAATACAATTTTAGAAATATCCTGATCTCTATCCTCTCGCTGGTTTTCTGTTTGCGTATTGACGATGATATCGACATAATTACCCGGCAACGCAAAACCAGCGACCCCAATGACATCATTCACACGTACGGTAATCGCGCGTTTGCCTTCGGCAATTACGGCTGAAAGCCCGCCTTGTGTGCCGATAGGTGCTAACTTGGATTCCATCACAGGCTCACCACGCTGTAAGCTTGTTTTAATCACGCGGTCGGTGAGCTTGGCCGTATCATTAAACGAATCAGGCGGAATGCTAGAGGCCGGCCAATCTACCATTTTCACCATCTCAGGCGTGAGTTTTTGGCCAAGCGTAATATCCACTGCCGCCACCGCAATTTTATTCACCTCGGCAGATCTTTGTGTCAGCCAGCGTGAGGCCATAGTAACCGCACCAACGCCGGCTATAAGCGCTATTATTAACATGACAATTGCTCGCGTATTATTCATCAAATGCTCCTAAAGTATCGCGCTTCGTGTAAGTAATTCATTATTTTAATTAATCTTATTTAAATTCATCTCGTTTTTGAATCTAATGCATCGTTGCTACTATTCAAATTTCTTTATCGTGGCGCGCAAAGTAGGTGCGCCATGCACGATCGAACGCAAGTGGTGACATTGCCACAGGTTCTTCAAAGTATCTTGCATAGTCCACTATTTGATGCAACAGATCGCGGGCATAACAAGCCAGCAATGGTTGACCACTTTGCAGATGCAGATGATCTATTAAATAGCGAAATGCTTCCTCGTCAAACGCCATCTCTAATGCAATTGCCTGCTGGCGAAATATCTTGCGGTATTCCAGTTCAGAAAGTGGGCCAACATGAATTTTGTAACCGAGTCGTCGTAAAAAAGACTCGTCTGCAATACTGCTGGGGGTAAGATTGGTAGAAAATACGAGTGCAACATCAAAGGGTACGGTAAATTTATAACCCGTATGCAAAGCTAGGTAGTCGCGTCCTCTATCCATAGGCACCACCCAGCGATTCATTAAATCCTGTGGCGATACTTTTTGACGACCCAAATCATCGATAATAAAGATGCCGTTATTGGCTTTGAAATGCGGTGGTGATTGATAAAAGCCGGAAATTGCGTCATAGGTTAAATCGAGCATATCAAGCGTCAACTCACCACCCGTCACCACTACTGGGCGCTCGCACAATACCCAACGACCATCACTGTTACGATGCCCTAAGCTGGCGCTTGTCTCATTAGTGACTTGCTCGTGTAGCAAGGCATCAAACACCTGAATTATTTCATCTTCCACCGTAATGGCGTGCGGTATAGCAATCACGCCTGGTAACAGACGATTGAGTTTTTCAGAAAGAAAAGTTTTACCACTACCCGCTGGGCCATATAAAAACAACGGACGACCGGAGTTCATCGCGGCGCCCACTTGGTTTCTGACTTCTGGGTTAAGCGTAATGTCAGCGAATGCGGCTTGCATGTCGCGCTCAGTGACACGGTTACCGCGAATGGATTGTAATACTACCATGTCATGATAAGCTTTCAGCGTGACCGGCGCTGGGCCAATATAACTGCAACGAGACATCCACTCTCTGGCGCGCGCTTTGCCAGCATCGGTTAATTGATAGTCTACATCAATCTCGGCA
>JBQTJZ010000001.1:0-4199 GCA_052386615.1 Methylophilaceae bacterium | reverse complement strand
ACAGACGAGGTTAACGCGTTACGTCATCACTTCAAATTGCCCGGTATGAAGATTTTACAGTTTGCGTTTGGTGGCGGGGATGACAATTTATATCTACCCCATCATTTTGAGGAAAATAGCGTTGTTTATACAGGTACGCATGATAACGACACTTCGCTAGGCTGGTATAGCACACTGGAAACGCACGCGAAGCAGCACCTGCATGCCTATTTAGCAGACGATGCGCCAGACATACCGCATGATTTAGTTAAAATGGCGCTTGCCAGCAATGCCAATTTGGCTATTATCCCCATGCAGGATATTTTAGCTCTGGGCGCACGTTCGCGCATGAATACGCCGGGGACGATTGGTGATAACTGGATTTGGCGTTTTGACTGGGCACAAAACAATGCCGAACTCAAACAAAAGCTTACCCTCGCCATTCAGCAATCCGGACGTAGTAAATGAACAAAAACATTGGTATTGATGTAGGCGGTACCAATTTACGCTTAGGTGTGTTCAATGGCCTGACTTTAATTGAAGAAACGCGTCATCAGGTAGATTTCTCGCAACTTTGTAAAAGCAACGCACCTAATGAGGCGTGGCAAAAAATACTTCATATCACCACAGAGGCAATTAATACGGTGCTTTCCAAGCACGCGGACATTCAAACAATCGGCATAGGCTTTCCCGGGTTTATCGACCCACAAACGCGGACGATTGCGCAATCGCCTAATCTGCCTGGCTTGAAAAACGTGAATCTGGAGGCAGATTTAACCAGAATGTTGAGTAAAACAGATATTAAGAAAATCATTGTAGAAAATGACGCCAACGCAGCCGCCTATGGCGAATATTGCCTGTTAAACAAGCCAGAGACAGGCTTAATCTATGTTGGCTTGGGCACAGGTGTAGGTGGCGGGCTTGTGCATGCAGGAAAACCATTTGCGGGTTTTCACGGGTGTGCGATGGAAGTCGGACATATTATTGTTGAACCCAATGGCAGATTATGCGGTTGTGGCAACCACGGCTGTATGGAGCGATACGCCTCCGCCAGCGGCGTTGCATTGAGTTACACAGCTCAAAACAGTACTGGTCAAAAACTAGAAGCACAGCAAATTGCCGCGCTTGCCAGAGCGGGCGATATAGAAGCGCAAGCCTCCTACAATAACGCGGGTGAGGCACTAGCGATGGCGTTAGCGCACGTGCTTAAAGTGGTGGATGTGCCGAATGTGGTGATTGGTGGTGGCATGAGTGGCGCTTGGGATTTAATGCAAAGCGCGTTTGATGCAAGGTTAGACGCCGATTTAATCCCTGTATTGCGTGGAAAAATAAAAGTGACTATTTCAAGCAGTGGCGACCAAGCGGGTATGCTGGGTACGGCTTTGCTGGCAGCTGATACGATTTAGTAGAGCGGACACCCAAGCAAGCTATACGGACTAACGCTCGAGCTCTAGAGCACGTTGCTGGAGGATGCCCTTAAGAGTGGATTGAGATTGCAAAAGTCGAAGTACTTGGATGCATGCTCTTGTCTTGGCTGCAAGCCGTAAAACTCAGCGTTTACGTTTCCAACTCGAAAAAGTTCTTCGACGAGCGCATCAACATCATTAACCGAAATTTGATACTCTGGAGTTTTTTACCCGACACTTGAGTATTTCGAGCGCCTGCAGGGAAGCCAATTGAAAGCATACCACCTTCTCTAATCAGGTTTTCTGGATATCGAATGTGTTCAAACTTGTGGAGATCAGCGACGAGATTGTCGAAGCGCGTCATCGTGGAATCAGTAACGTATTTTCTGAATGTCGCCCAAAGATTCTCTAGGTCATGCCCATTCCTTCCTTTCGGTAAATTGTCGAAGCCGACATGCTTAGTTAGACAGCCCTTTAAGAACATTTCGATTGCATGGTGTAGAAGATTCGCAGCAACTGGAAAGTGAGCCGCAGCGGCGAACCTACCAGACGCTAAGTATTGAAGCCCGAGCCTAAACGCTTCAACTGAGTACCATTGAGAAATAGTAACCTGAGTATTCAACTTGTCGTCCAACGTAAAATAGACATCCTATTTGACGCTCTCATTTACGTCAAGCAACCATTGCATGCTGCTGCAATGCCCAAGCCACATGCTCGCGAACTAGTTCGCTAGCATCGTTTTGGCGTGCTTTGAGCGCGCCAATAACATCTGGCGTGCCAGGCGCATTGCCCAAGCCCACGGCAATATTACGTAGCCACTGAACATAACCTATTCTATAAATGGCACTGCCCGCCATTTTTTGCTTAAATTCGGCCTCGCTCCAGCCAAAACATTCCACAAGGCTGATGTCATCCAAGCCGTTGCGTACGTTGAAATCGGGCTCTTGGGTGACTTCGGCAAACTTATTCCATGGGCACACCAGCTGGCAATCGTCACAACCATAGACGCGGTTGCCGATTAATGGTCTAAACTCTAATGGAATCGCTGTTTTTAGCTCAATCGTCAAGTAAGAGATGCAACGTCTTGCATCCACTTCGTAAGGCGCTGTAATGGCGCGGGTAGGGCAGATGTCAATGCAGGCGCTACAACTGCCGCAATGGTTGCTTGCTTGTTGGTCTGTAGGCAAGGGTAAATTGGTATAAATTTCACCCAAAAAGAACCAAGAGCCATGGTCCTTGTTCAGCAACAAAGTATGTTTGCCGCGCCAACCTAAGCCAGATTTTTCCGCTAACGCCACCTCTAGCACTGGCGCGCTGTCTGTAAATACGCGGCTTTCAAATTTAAAGTCTGCAACACTATTAACATTTTCTGTCATCTTATCGCACAGCTTTTGCAGTTTTTGTCGTACTACTTTGTGATAATCGCGGCCAAGCGCATAGCGTGAAATAAACGCTTGTTCACCATCTTCAATCACGCTCCAGCTTTCTTTGGCCGCAGGCGGCAAATAGTCTAACCGCGCAGTAATCACACGCACCGTATTCGGCACTAAATCTGCGGGTCTGGTTCGCTTGGTGCTGTGTTTTGCCATATAATCCATGTCACCATGAAAGCCTTTATTAATCCAAGCTTGGTGTTCGGCCTCTGCGCTAGTCAAATCAGTATCGGTAATGCCTATCTCGGCAAAGCCCAATTCACGTCCCCAGCGCTTGATGTCAGCGGCAAGCTTAGTGTAATCGTTGTGCATTGAAAGGGTGTTCATGTCTGATAATTTTACACGTGAATTAGTAGATGAAGCGGCCACTCTTGAGGCGGGGCGACAATTTTCAAAAAAACTACACTCAGGAATGACGGTGTACTTACATGGTGACTTGGGAGCGGGTAAAACGACTTTTGTGCGTGGTGTTTTGCAAGGGCTAGGCCATGCAGGGAAAGTAAAAAGCCCCACATATACTTTAGTTGAACCTTATGTAATTTCAAGATTTAACATATATCATTTTGATTTATATAGATTTAATGATGAAGAGGAATGGGATGCCGCAGGTTTTAGAGAATACTTCAACACAGACAGTATTTGTCTTGTAGAATGGCCCGAAAAAGCCGGTACTTTATTACCGCAATCCGATTTTGATATTAAAATGGGTATGCTCAATAAGCCTCAGCAGCCAAGTGGTAGAACTGTTGAGATTATTTCGAACCCATGACTACTTGGGAAAAAGTGTTTAGATTATTGTTTTTCAAACTGGTTTTTCTCTGCGTGGCGCTATCTGCTAGTGCTTCGGTTTTTGCTGCAAATGCAGTAACAGCAGCACGGGTGTGGCCAGCGCAAGACTATACCCGCGTGACGCTTGAAGCCGACGCGGCATTTAAGTATCAGTTGCTGGTATTAAAGAACCCAGATCGTCTAGTGCTCGATATTGAGAATATCGAACATACAACGCCATTGAAAGCGCTTGCAGATAAGATTTTATCTAGCGACCCGTATATCAAGCAGGTGCGTACGGCTAAATTCAAAGCGAACGTAGTGCGGATTGTGATTGATTTAAAAGCAGAAGTTAAATCGAACTTATTTGCATTGCCGCCTGCGGGCGATTATAAGCATCGTTTGGTACTAGATATCTACCCCTTGCAAGACCTGCTGATGGCGATGCTGAGCGAAAAAGAACATCAAGATAAGCTCGATGTACCCCAACCTAAACCTATTATTGAGCCGCTACCTCCTTCGGAAGCTAACTCGCCTAGTGAGCCGGTGGAGAGTGCTGTCGATGATAGCAAAACTGAGCCTAGCACAGCCGATAACACTGTGGGTAATGCAC